>NZ_JBHXML010000088.1:0-14450 GCF_042720345.1 Kitasatospora sp. NPDC058478
GCGTGAGATGTGTATAAGAGACAGGCCCCCGGCCGCCCGGCCGGGGGCTCGGGCGCGCCCCGGGCCGGGAGGTCAGCCGCCGGCGAGCCGGCCCGGGTCCGCGACGACGGCCCGCACCACGCCCACCGCGGCGCCCAGCAGCGGCCCGCGCCGGCCCAGCCGGGACACCGTCAGCCGCTCGTCCGACCAGGGCCGCACCGTCACCCGGGCGGCCAGCTCGGCCCGCATCGCCGGCAGCAGCCAGGGCGCCAGCCGGGCGTAGCCGCCGCCCAGCACCACCTCGGCCGGGTCCAGCAGGTTGACCGCCCCGGCGGCCGCGATGCCCAGCGCCGAACCGGCCCCGGCCAGCACCGCGAGGGCCGGCTCGTCCCCGGCCCCGGCCCGCCCGGCGAGCAGCGTCACCCAGTCGCCCCGCGCGCCCGCCGGCCCGGCCGCCCGCAGCACGGCCGCCTCCCCCGCGTACTGCTCCAGGCAGCCGTGCGCGCCGCAGGCGCAGCGGTGGCCGTCCGGGTGGACCGGTACGTGGCCGAACTCGCCCGCGTAGCCGCGCGCCCCGCGCAGCAGCCGCCCGCCGACCACGATCGCCGCGCCGACGCCGGCCTCGGCCGAGACGTACAGGAAGTCCTCCGGCCCGCCGCCCAGCCACCGTTCGGCCAGCCCGCCCAGGTTGGCCTCGTTGTCCGCCTCGACCGGCAGCTCGGCCAGTTCGGCCGCGCCGGCCGCGCGCAGCGCCGGGCGCAGTTCGGCCGCCAGCGGGACATCCCGCCAGCCCAGGTTGGCGGCCCGCTGGAGCACCCCGCCGGAGGTGCCGACCAGCCCGGGGACGGCCAGGGTCAGCCCGGCCGGGCGCAGGCCCGCCTCGGCGACGGCCGCGTGCAGCAGTTCGGCGAGGTCGGCCATGACCGCGGCGGGCCGGCGGCCCCGATTGCGGACCTCGCGGCGGCGCCAGGTCCGGACCTCCCCGCTCAGGTCGACCACGCAGGCGCCGAGGTGCTCCACGCCGATCTCGGCGCCGAGGCCGCCGGGCCCGAGCGGGTTGAGCCCGAGCGCGGTGCCGGGGCGGCCGACCTTGCCGCTGGGCGCGGCCGGGCCCTCCTCGACGACCAGGCCGCCGGCGATCAGCTGCTCGGCGAGCGAGGAGACGGCGGCCCTGGTCAGCCCGGTCTCGGCGGCCACCTCGGCCCGGGAGCGCGGGGCGCGCGCGATCACCCCGAGCACCAGGGCCAGGTTGGCCCGGCGCATCCCCTGCTGGCTGGCGGGCCCGCTCCGAACCGCGTCCGGTTCCCCGCGCATAACCCTCACCTCACGGCCTTATGGGGCATCCCGTGGCATCTCGGGTGCAGCGTAACCGGGTTCGTACCTCGGGTGCGCCCGTTCGGCGGGCCGGGTGAAGACCCACCGCTGCATCGCCCAGAAGCGGAACAGCATCGCGGCGAAGGTGCCGACGACCATCCCGCTGAGGAAGTCCGCGGTCTCCTGGACGAACGGGCCGACGTACGGCTCGCGCAGGTCCAGGGCGTAGCGGGAGAGTGCCAGCGGCAGGTCGTTGACGGCGATCGCCATGGCGCTGACCAGGAAGAACAGCAGTGCCTCGCGCGGGTGCCCGGCCGTCCGGAAGGCCCAGCGACGGTTGAGCACGTAGGAGACGACGGTCGAGATCACGGTCGCGACCGTCAGCGCGACCACCGGCTTGTGCTCCAGCACGGTGAACTTCAGCTCGAAGTCGGTCACCGTGGTGAGCAGGAAGCAGGCGCCGCCGACCAGCAGGAACTTCACCAGCCGGCGGTGCCGCAGCAGGAACGGACGCAGCCGGGCCGGCACCCGGGCCAGGGCGCGCTGCGTGGGGGACGGCATCTCCGCAGTGTGGCACGCGCAGACGCCGTCCTCCCGTCGATCCTCCCGCCGACCCGGCGCGGCCGGGTCAGGCCGCCGCGGCCAGGACCTTGGCCGGCTCCAGGGCCAGCTCCAGCACCTCCCGCACGTCCGCCACCGGGTGCACGGTGAGCCGCTCCAGCACCTCGGCCGGGACGTCGTCCAGGTCGGCCTCGTTGCGCTTGGGGATGATCACCGTGGTGACGCCGGCCCGGTCGGCGGCGAGCAGCTTCTGCTTCACCCCGCCGATCGGCAGCACCCGCCCGGTCAGCGACACCTCCCCGGTCATCGCCAGGTCGGTGCGCACCTTGCGGCCGGACAGCAGCGAGGCGAGCGCCGTGGTCATGGTGATGCCGGCGCTCGGCCCGTCCTTGGGGACGGCCCCGGCGGGGACGTGCAGGTGCACGCCGCGGTCGCGCAGCGAGGTGACCGGCAGCTCCAGTTCGGCACCGCGCGAGCGCAGGTAGGAGAGCGCGATGTGCGCGGACTCCTTCATCACGTCGCCCAGCTGCCCGGTGAGGGTGAGCCCGGTGCCGCCGGTCTCGGCGTCGGCGAGCGAGGCCTCGATGTAGAGGACGTCGCCGCCGGCGCCGGTCACGGCGAGGCCGGTGGCCACGCCGGGGACGGCGGTGCGCCGCTCGGCCGGCGCCTGGGCGGCCTCCGGCACGTGGTGGGGCCGGCCGATCAGGGCGCGCAGGTCGTCCGGGCCGATCGCGGCGGGCAGTTCGCGCTCGCCGAGCTCGGCCTGGGCGGCGATCCTGCGCAGCACCCGGGCGATCGAGCGCTCCAGGTTCCGTACGCCGGCCTCCCGGGTGTACTCCCCGGCCAGCCGGCGCAGCGCCGCCTCGTCGACGCTGACCTGCTCGCCGCCCAGTCCGGCCTTCTCGCGCTGGCGCGGGAGCAGGTGGTCGCGGGCGATGACGACCTTCTCGTCCTCGGTGTAGCCGTCGAGGCGGACGAGCTCCATCCGGTCGAGCAGCGCCTCGGGGATGGCCTCCAGCACGTTGGCGGTGGCGAGGAAGACGACGTCCGAGAGGTCGAGCTCGACCTCCAGGTAGTGGTCCCGGAAGGTGTGGTTCTGCGCCGGGTCCAGCACCTCCAGGAGGGCGGCGGCCGGGTCGCCCCGGTAGTCGGAGCCGACCTTGTCGATCTCGTCGAGCAGGACGACCGGGTTCATCGAGCCGGCCTCCTTGATCGCCCGCACGAGCCGGCCGGGCTGCGCGCCGACGTAGGTGCGCCGGTGGCCGCGGATCTCGGCCTCGTCCCGGACGCCGCCGAGCGCGACCCGGACGAAGGTGCGGCCCATGGCGCGGGCCACGCTCTCGCCGAGCGAGGTCTTGCCGACGCCGGGCGGGCCGACGAGTGCCAGCACCGCGCCTCCGCGCCGGCCGCCGACCAGTCCGAGCCCCTGGTCGGCCCGGCGCTTGCGCACCGCGAGGTACTCGACGATGCGGTCCTTCACGTCGGCGAGGCCGGCGTGGTCGGCGTCCAGCACGGCGCGGGCACCGGCGATGTCGTACGCGTCCTCGGTGCGCTCGTTCCAGGGCAGCTCCAGGACGGTGTCCAGCCAGGTGCGGATCCAGGGGCCCTCGGGGGACTGCTCGGAGGCCCGCTCCAGCTTGTCGACCTCCTTGAGGGCCGCGTCGCGGACCTTCTCGGGCAGGTCGGCGGCCTCGACCCGGGCACGGTAGTCGCCCTCCTCGTCGGCCGGGTCGCCGTTGAGCTCGGCCAGTTCCTTGCGGACGGCCTCCAGCTGGCGGCGGAGCAGGAACTCCTTCTGCTGCTTGGCCACGCCCTCCTCGACGTCCTTGCGGATGGTGTCGTTGACCTCCTCCTCGGCGAGGTGGTCGCGCAGCAGGGTCAGCGCGTACTCCAGGCGGGCGACCTGGTCGGCCTCCAGCAGCACCTTGAGCTTCTGCTCGGCGGTGGCGAAGGGCGCGTAGCCGATGTTGTCGGCGAGCTCGCCGACGCCCTCGATCT
Source organism: Kitasatospora sp. NPDC058478 (assembly GCF_042720345.1). NCBI lineage: Bacteria > Bacillati > Actinomycetota > Actinomycetes > Kitasatosporales > Streptomycetaceae > Kitasatospora > Kitasatospora sp. NPDC058478. Next base: position 3,853 of record NZ_JBHXML010000088.1, read on the forward strand.
GGGCCACCCGGTCGACGATCTGCCAGGCGCCGCGCCTGCGCAGCCACTGGGTGGACAGCGCCTTGTACTCCTTGACCAGCTCGGCGGCCCGGCCGGCCACCAGGGTGTCCACCGAGGACTCCCGGAAGGGCGTGGTCTCCACCCAGAGGGCGGCGCCGGGGCCGGTGGTGCCGACCCCGATGCGGACCCGGCGCACGGCGCGCACCAGCGCGGCCGGCTCCCCGTCGGCCAGCCGGCCGACCTGCTCGACGGCGGCCAGGGTGCCGACCGCCGCGTACGAGCCGTCCACCCGCGGGACCAGCAGGACCTGCGGCTTGCCGGTGCCGGTGGCCGCCGCGCGGGCGGCCTCGACCGCGGCGCGCACCTCGGTGTCCTTCAGGTCCAGCGGGACGACCATGCCCGGCAGGACGACCTCGTCGTCGAGCGGCAGCACGGGCAGGGTGAGCGGTGTGGACGTCGATGCCATGATCTCTCCCCAGTCAGTGAAGTTGAGTCGACCTGACTAAGGCCTGGCGTGCGCCGGATGTTCCCGGGGCGGTGTTCGCCATGAGCGAACAGGAGGAGGGTGTGGAGCGAACGGGGGGAGGGTGCGGGAAGCGCCGTCAAAAGCACGCGGGAGCGGCACCCGGAAGGGTCAGCGCGCGTCCAGGACCGGAGCGCCGCCCGGCGCGGGCGAGGAGCCCGCGGCCGGCACCTCGGCGCGGCGCGTCCGCGGCTTCGGCCGCGGCCGGCGGGCCTGGGCCCGGCGCAGCCAGCGCCACAGCGCCACCCCGGTGAGCACCGCGGCGGGGTGCCCCACGGCGGTGACCAGGTCCCGCTCGGTGAGGATCTGCTCGGCGATCAGCAGCCCGGCGCCGCCGAGCGCGACCAGCCGACCGCGCCACGGCAGCAGCCCGGCCACCGCACCCAGGCAGGTGAGCACGCCGTAGCTGACGCCGATGTCCAGGTAGTCCAGCGCCGCGGTCTCCATCCGCCCGGTCTCCACCGCGGTGATCACCACGCCCTGGGACAGCAGCGTGGCCGTGACGTGCCCGATCGCGAAGACCGCCGCCGCCCGGGCGGGGCCGATCCGGCGCTCCAGCGGCGCGAGGGTGACGGCGAATCCCCACAGGTAGGGCATCCACACCTCGCCGGCCACCCAGAAACCGCTGAGCAGCAGCGCACGCAGGGGGTGCTGCAGGAGGTTGTGGCCGTCGGAACTGGAGGCCTCCTGCAGCCGCTGCACGAGTTCCGGATCGGCGAGTTTGGCAAAGGTCGTGGTGGCGCCCACCACGGCGAGATAGCCGAGGGTGAAGGGGTTTCGCCGGGGTGTCGGCACCCGCGCCAGCAGCCACTCGACGACGCCGGTGCGCAGACCGTGCCGGAGCATGCCGTACGGCGGGCCGGCGGGCGACGCCCCGACCCGTCCGGCACCTCGCCGCAGTCCAGCCATGCCGCCCTCCGCTCCACGCCGGCAGCCACCGGCCCCTCACCAGGTGCCCAACGTACCGGCGCGCGCCGCGGATCCCGCCCTGCGGGGCGTTGTCGTGGCCACGTTACGTCGAGGTTCTGAGAGGCATCTGAGAAAAGCCGGTGAAGACCGTCAGGAAACCGGTCGACCGGATTCCCGATATTGGTCCAGACCTTCTTCCGGCGGGCGCGCCGGCAAGGGCTCTGACCGGCGACTTGGCGTCAACTCGACTGCATACGTACCGTTACGCAGAGAAAAATCGCCGGGTAAGGTATCGGCCCGTGCCCACTCGTGCAGTGGGCTCCGAGGGCGGCCCGACAGCCGGCCCACGGGCCGGAAACGTCCGGTCCACCTGCCGGGAGGCATCCGCTGTCCGTACGCTGCGAAGTGCGCGGGAGAAGTGGGCGGGCGACAATCCGCCCGCCGACCCGCACGCACGACGGGACGGCGGACCCGGCACAGTCCACGACGGAACAAGACTACGAGCGGAGCCCGCCATCCCCACAGGTGGCCGGCCCGCAGCCCTGGGGGCGGTGGCGTGACCGTGACAGAACTTCAGCAGGACAACAACCACAGCGGCGGCACGGTGAGCAGCCAACGCAGAGTGCTGGTGGTGGAGGACGAGCCGACGATCGCGGAGTCGATCGCGGCCCGGCTGGGCGCGGAGGGCTTCAAGGTCGCCGTGGCCCACGACGGGCCGGGCGCGGTCGACGGCTTCCACACCTGGCAGCCGGACCTGGTGGTCCTCGACATCATGCTGCCCGGCTTCGACGGCCTTGAGGTGTGCCGCCGGATCCAGGCGCAGCGCCCGGTGCCGGTGCTGATGCTGACCGCGCGCGACGACGAGACGGACCTGCTGGTCGGCCTCGGCGTGGGCGCCGACGACTACATGACCAAACCGTTCTCGATGCGCGAACTGGCCGCCCGGGTCAACGTGCTGCTGCGCCGCGTCGAGCGCGCCCAGCAGGCGGCCCGCACGCCCGCGCTCGGCTCGCTGCGCTTCGGCGAGCTGGAGATCGACCACGTGCAGCGCCGGGTCCGGCTCGCCTCGGGCGACGTCCACCTGACGCCCACCGAGTTCGACCTGCTCGCCTGCCTGGCCGCGCAGCCGCGCGCCGTGCTGACCCGCGAGCAGCTGCTGGCCGAGGTCTGGGACTGGACGGACGCGTCCGGCACCCGCACCGTGGACAGCCACGTCAAGGCACTGCGCCGCAAGATCGGCGCGAGCTGGATCCGTACCGTCCACGGCGTCGGGTACGCGCTGGAGGCCCCGCTCTCCTAGCAGCGAGCCTCGGGCGACGGGCCTCCGGGGGGCCCGTGTCCCGAACTGCCGCGCACCACGCGGGGGACGTACGCGGGGATCACAGGGGACCAATGACCTTTCCACAGCAACGCAACGGGGACACCGGCGGCACGCGGTCGCAGACGTTGGCCGCCCGCGCCGCCCGCCGGGTCTGGGCCGACATCAGGCCGCTCGACCCGGTCCGCTCGATCAAGGGCAAGCTCGCCCTGCTGGTGATCGTCTCCGTCTTCCTGGCCACCGGCATGGTGGTCGTGGCGATCCGGTCCGAGACCCAGATCCGGATCATCATGGTCTTCTCCATGATCGCCTCGCTGCTCTTCATGCAGTTCCTCGCGCACGGGCTGACCGCCCCCCTGCGCGAGATGACGGCCGCCGCCCGCGCGATGGCCTCCGGCGACTACAGCCGCCGGGTCGAGGTGAACTCGCGCGACGAGATCGGCGAGCTGGCGACCACCTTCAACCAGATGGCCGCCGACCTGGGGGCCGCCGACCGGCACCGCCGCGAGCTGGTCGCCAACGTCTCGCACGAGCTGCGCACGCCCATCGCCGCGCTGCGCGCCGTGCTGGAGAACGTGGTGGACGGCGTCGTCCAGCCCAATCCGGCGACCCTGGGGGCCGCCCTGGAGCAGACCGAGCGGCTCGGCCGCCTGGTCACCCACCTGCTGGACCTCTCCAAGATCGACGACGGCGTGGTCGACCTGGACGCCCGCCCCTTCGAGGTGCGCGAGTTCCTGGACGGCGTGCTGCGCGGGGTCACCGTGGACGGCGCGACGGCCGGCGGGGCGTTCTCCCGGCGCGGCGACGTCCGGCTGGCGCTGGAGGTCAGCCCGACCGGCCTGACCGGCGTGGCGGACCCGGAACGGCTCCACCAGGTGGTCGCCAACCTGGTCGACAACGCCTGCAAGCACTCCCCGCCCGGCGGCACCGTGACGGTGCGCGCGCGGCCCGACGGCGGGCCCGGCGGCCTGCTGCTGGAGGTCGAGGACGAGGGCCCGGGCATCCCGCCGGCCGACCGCGGCCGGGTGTTCGAGCGGTTCAGCCGCAGCGGCACCGCGACCGCCCAGGGGCCCGGCTCGGACGGCGGCACCGGCCTCGGCCTGGCCATCGCCCGCTGGGCGGTGGACCTGCACGGCGGTCGGATCGCGGTCGCCGAGTCGCCGCGCGGCTGCCGGATCGAGGTCCGGCTGCCGGGGCAGCGCTGAGGGTCGGATGTGTCACAGAAGCGACACAGACGTACACGAAGATCATTGGATGATCCGTATGGGGCTTTGTCCGTTTTTGCCCGGATATGCCCTATGGGTGGGCGCGATCGCTTCCCCTCAGATACGGCTTTCTAACGCACATTTTCAGCCAAACTGCAGGTCAGGACTGTGATCTGGGCGACGCCTGGGGCCCGGGGACTGCGCGATCACTGGTCAGGGGCGTAGCCTTAATCCCCGCTGTCCAAACATCCCAAAAGGAAGCGGAAGAGGGCGGTTGCCGCCGTGTCGCCACAGTCCCCTGAAACCCCCAATAGCTCGGCTAGCTCCACTGGCTTCGGTCCCAATGAGTGGCTCGTCGATGAGATCTACCAGCAGTACCTCCAGGACCCGAACTCGGTCGACCGAGCCTGGTGGGACTTTTTCGCCGACTACAAGCCCGGTACCGAGGTGACCCCAGTGACCCAGGCCGCGACCCAGGCCGGCCCCACGCCGACCCCTGCCGCTGCCCCCGCGCCCGCTGCTGCTGCTCCGGCCGCGACCGCCCCCGCCGCACCGGCCGCACCGGCCGCTCCGGCGCCGGCGCCCGCGCCGCTCGCCGCAGCTCCCGTCGCGCCCCCGGCCCCGGCCCCCAAGGTCGCCGCCCCGGCCGCCCCGGCCGCCGCCGCGGCGGACGCGCCCGCCGGCCCCGAGCTGATCCAGCTGCGCGGCCCGGCCAAGGCCGTCGCCACCAACATGGACGCCTCGCTGGAGGTGCCGACCGCGACCTCGGTCCGCGCGGTGCCCGCGAAGCTGTTGATCGACAACCGCATCGTCATCAACAACCACCTGCAGCGCGCCCGCGGCGGCAAGGTCTCCTTCACCCACCTGATCGGCTACGCCCTGGTCCAGGCCATCAAGGCCGCCCCGGGCATGAACTACAGCTACAAGGTGGAGAACGGCAAGGCCTTCCTGGTCAAGCCCGAGCACGTCAACCTCGGCCTGGCCATCGACCTGGTCAAGCCGAACGGCGACCGCCAGCTCGTCGTCGCGGCCATCAAGAAGGCCGAGACCCTCGACTTCTTCGGCTTCTGGCAGGCCTACGAGGACATCGTCCGCCGGGCCCGCGCCAACAAGCTGACCATGGACGACTTCACCGGCGTCACGGTCTCGCTGACCAACCCCGGCGGCATCGGCACCGTGCACTCCGTGCCGCGCCTGATGCAGAACCAGGGCACCATCGTCGGCGTCGGCGCCATGGAGTACCCGGCCGAGTTCCAGGGCTCCGCCCCGGAGACCCTGTCCCGGCTGGGCGTCTCCAAGATCATGACGCTGACCTCGACCTACGACCACCGCGTCATCCAGGGCGCGGCGTCCGGCGAGTTCCTGCGCGAGATCCACCGCCTCCTCCTCGGCGAGAAGGGCTTCTACGACGAGATCTTCGAGTCGCTGCGGATCCCGTACGAGCCGGTCCGCTGGGCCACCGACGTCGCCACCACCCACGACGACGAGGTCAACAAGACCGCCCGCGTCATGGAGCTGATCCACGCGTACCGTGTGCGCGGCCACCTGATGGCCGACACGGACCCGCTGGAGTACAAGCAGCGCAAGCACCCCGACCTGGACGTCACCACCCACGGCCTCACCCTGTGGGACCTGGAGCGCGAGTTCGCGGTCGGCGGCTTCGGCGGCCAGAAGATGATGAAGCTCCGCGACATCCTCGGCCTGCTGCGCAACACGTACTGCCGCACCGTCGGCGTCGAGTACATGCACATCCAGGACCCGAAGCAGCGCAAGTGGCTGCAGGAGCGCCTGGAGAAGCCGTACTCCAAGCCCGAGCGCGAGGAGCAGCTGCGCATCCTGCGCCGGCTGAACTCGGCCGAGGCCTTCGAGACCTTCCTGCAGACCAAGTACGTCGGGCAGAAGCGCTTCTCGCTGGAGGGCGGCGAGTCGCTCATCCCGCTGCTGGACGCCACCATCGACGCCGCCGCCGAGCACCGCCTCGACGAGGCCGTCATCGGCATGGCCCACCGCGGCCGTCTGAACGTGCTGGCCAACATCGTCGGCAAGCCGTACGGCAAGATCTTCGGCGAGTTCGAGGGCAACCTCGACCCGAAGTCGATGCACGGCTCCGGCGACGTGAAGTACCACCTCGGCTCCGAGGGCACCTTCACCGGCCTGGACGGCGAGACCATCAAGGTCTCGCTCGCCGCGAACCCCTCCCACCTGGAGACGGTCGACCCGGTCGTCGAGGGCATCGCCCGCGCCAAGCAGGACATCCTGGACCAGGGCGGCACCACCTTCCCGGTGCTGCCGATCCAGATCCACGGCGACGCGGCCTTCGCCGGCCAGGGCGTCGTCGCGGAGACCCTGAACATGTCGCAGCTGCGCGGCTACCGCACCGGCGGCACGATCCACCTGGTGGTCAACAACCAGGTCGGCTTCACCGCCGCCCCGGCGTCCTCGCGCTCCTCGATGTACTGCACCGACGTGGCCCGGATGATCGAGGCCCCGATCTTCCACGTGAACGGCGACGACCCGGAGGCCGTGGTCCGCGTCGCGCGGCTCGCCTTCGAGTTCCGCCAGGCGTTCCACAAGGACGTCGTGATCGACCTCATCTGCTACCGCCGCCGCGGTCACAACGAGGCCGACAACCCGTCGTTCACCCAGCCGCTGATGTACGACCTGATCGACAAGAAGCGCTCGGTGCGCAAGCTGTACACCGAGGGCCTGATCGGTCGCGGCGACATCACCATGGAAGAGGCGGAGCAGGCGCTCCAGGACTTCCAGGGCCAGCTGGAGAAGGTCTTCGCCGAGGTCCGCGACGCCGCCCAGACCCCCGCCCCGGCCATCGCCGGCAAGCCGGTCGCCGACTTCCCGGTCAACATCCAGACCGGCATCTCCCAGGAGATGGTCAAGCGGATCGCCGCCTCGCAGGTCAACCTGCCGGACTGGCTGACCGTCCACCCGCGCCTGCTGCCGCAGCTCCAGCGCCGCGCCGCCTCCGTCGAGGACAACACCATCGACTGGGCGACGGGCGAGACCCTCGCCATCGGCTCGCTGCTCATGGAGGGCCACCCGGTCCGCCTGGCCGGCCAGGACAGCCGCCGCGGCACCTTCGGCCAGCGGCACGCCGTCCTGATCGACCGCAACACCGGCGAGGACTACACCCCGCTGCAGTACCTCACCGAGGACCAGGCCCGCTACACCGTCTACGACAGCCTGCTGTCGGAGTACGCGGCGATGGGCTTCGAGTACGGCTACTCGCTGACCCGCCCGAACTCGCTGGTCATGTGGGAGGCGCAGTTCGGCGACTTCGTCAACGGCGCGCAGACCGTGGTGGACGAGTACATCGCCTCCGCCGAGCAGAAGTGGGGCCAGCACTCGGGCGTCACCCTGCTGCTGCCGCACGGCTACGAGGGCCAGGGCCCGGACCACTCGTCCGCCCGCCCGGAGCGCTTCCTGCAGCTGTGCGCGCAGAACAACATGACGGTCGCCATGCCGACCCTGCCGTCGAACTACTTCCACCTGCTGCGCTGGCAGGCGCACAACCCGCACCACAAGCCGCTGGTCGTCTTCACCCCGAAGTCGATGCTGCGTCTCAAGGCCGCGGCGAGTGCGACCGAGGAGTTCCTGTCCGGCTCCTTCCGCCCGGTCATCGGCGACAACACCGTCGACCCGGCACAGGTGCGCAAGGTCGTCATCACCGCCGGCAAGTTCTACTACGACCTGGCGGCGGCCCGCACCGAGCGCGGCGTCACCGACACCGCGATCGTCCGGGTCGAGCGGCTCTACCCGCTGCCGGTGGCCGAGCTCCAGGAGGAGCTCGCCCGCTACGGCGACGACGTCCAGTTCGTCTGGGCGCAGGAGGAGCCGGACAACCAGGGCGCCTGGCCGTTCATCGCGATGAACCTGGTCGACCACCTCCAGGTCGTCGTCGGCCGCAGCGCCAACGGCTCGCGGCTGCGCCGCGTCGCCCGCACGACGGCCTCGTCCCCGGCGGTCGGCTCGGCCAAGCGGCACGCCGCCGAGCAGCAGGCGCTGATCGAAGAGGTCTACTCGCTCTGAGGCCCTGAGGCCCCGAAGCGCTGGAGCACCGAAGCCCGCGGCCCCCGTCCTCCCCTGGGAGACGGGGGCCGCGGGCGTCCCCGACTATCCTGACCAGGTCAATCCCCATCGGACCGGAGTGAACCCGTGTACTTCACCGACCGCGGCATCGAGGAGCTGCAGAACCGGCGCGGCGACGAGGAGGTCACCTTCGAGTGGCTGGCCGAGCGACTGCGCGAGTTCGTCGACCTCAACCCGGACTTCGAGATCCCCGTCGAGCGGCTGGCCACCTGGCTGGCCCGGCTCGACGACGAGGACGACGAGTGACCGGTGCGGTGCCGTTGCACTGAACCGCTGATGAGGGGCCCGGGAGGCGATCGCCTGCCGGGCCCCTCACGTATCCGCGCCCGCCCGTAGGGGGCGCCTCGGGGGCCGCTCCGGGGCGGCTCAGGGGCGGGATCCGGGACGGCACGCTTGACTTGCGCGTCACGCGATATATCGTCTTTAAAAGAGAACGCGATACATCGCGATCGGCAACGGGAGGCGGCAGAGATGAGCCAGTGGACGGTCGAGGGACCCGAGAGGATCACCATCGACGAGACGGTCCGGGCGCTGCACGTGCGGATCATCGAGGGCACGGTGAACGTGGTGGCGGCCGAGGGCCCGGCCCGCCTGGAGGTCACCGAGCTCCAGGGCGAGCCGCTGCACGTGACCCTGGTGGACGGCGTCCTGACGGTCACCTACAAGGACATCAACAGCTGGGGCGAGTTCGGCGACCGGCTCAAGTCGGTCGACGCGGTCAAGGGCTTCTTCAGCTCCTTCAAGCGCAAGCGGGTCGCCGGCGTCACCCTGACCGTCCCGGCCGACGCCGAGGTCAAGGTCGGCACCGTCTCGGCCGACGCCACCGTCTCCGGGATCACCGGGCACGTCTCGGTGCAGAGCGCCAGCGGCGACGCCACCCTGGTCGGCCTGACCGGCCGCACCGAGGCCAACACCGTCACCGGCGACGTCGACGCCCAGTCGGTGGCCGGCCAGCTCAAGGTCAACACCGTCTCCGGCCAGCTCACCGTCGTCGCCGGCACCGCCGACCGGATCCAGGCCAACGCCGTCACCGGCGCCGTCACCCTGGACCTCGACGTCGCCAACCCGGCCGACATCAAGGTCACCACCGTCAGCGGCCCGGTCGTCATCCGGATCCCCTCGCTGGCCGACGCCAAGGTCGAGGCCGGCTCCACCAGCGGCGACATCTCCAGCACCTTCGACGGCCTCAAGCTCAGCGGCAGCTGGGGCGCCAAGCGCCTGTCCGGCCAGCTCGGCGACGGCCGGGGCAGCCTCGCCGTGACCACCGTCTCCGGCGGCGTCACCGTGCTGCGCCGCCCCGACCCCGAGGACGAGTCGCCGGTGGTCGTCAAGGAGCTCCCGGCCGGACTCGGCAAGCCCGACCTCACCAAGGAGGCGTGAGATGACGCCCGTGTTCGGCCACGGCCGGCTCCGGCTCTACCTGCTGAAGCTGCTCGACGAGGCCCCGCGGCACGGCTACGAGGTGATCCGCCTGCTGGAGGAGCGCTTCCAGGGCCTGTACGCGCCCTCCGCCGGGACGGTCTACCCCCGGCTCGCCAAGCTGGAGCAGGAGGGCCTGGTCGCCCACAACACCGAGGGCGGCCGCAAGGTCTACCGGCTGACCGACGCCGGGCGTGCCGAACTGGAAGCCCGCCAGGGCGAGTTGGACGACCTGGAAGTGGAGATCCACGACTCCGTGGCGCAGTTGGCCGGGGCGATCCGCGAGGACGTCCGGGACAGCGCCAAGGACCTGCGCGAGGAGCTGTGGCAGGCCGCCCGGCAGGCCCCCCGACCGGACCGCGCCGAGGGCGGGGACCCGTGGTCCGGCCCGTGGGGCGACAACGAGTCCTGGCAGCGCGCCAAGGAGGAGTTCGCCCAGTTCAAGCGGCAGGCCAAGGACCAGGCCAAGCGCGCCCGGGAGCAGGAGAAGGCCGCCAAGGCCAAGGCGAAGGCCGCCGAGGAGGAGGCCCGCAGGCTGCGCGAGCAGGCCAAGGCCTCGCGGACGGCCGCGCAGCAGGAGGCGCTGCGGATCAAGCGCCGGGTCGAGCAGCAGGTGCGCGAGCACGCCGCGAAGGGCGACTGGCCGACCGGCCTCGCCGAGGGCCTGGCCGAGCTGACCAAGGGCCTGTCCGGGCTGGCCGACGCGGCCCGCTGGGGCCAGCCGGCCGACGGGTCGGCCGAGGAGGTCACCGTCACCCGGATCGACCTGGACAAGGACGAGCCGACCACCCCGACCGCCCCGGCCGACCTGCCGCCGTGGGCGCGGACCGACCCGGCCGGCGACCCGGCCCGCGAACTGGAGCGGCTGCTCGACCGCTTCCGCGACCAGGTCCGCGACGCGGCCCGGGACGGCGGCGTGAGCACCGACAAGCTGGCCGAGGCCCGCTCGGTGCTGGGCGCGGCCGGCGAGCGGCTGAAGCGCCTGCTCGGCTGACCGGCAGGCCGCCGGACCACCACCGGCCCGGCCACCCCCCCCCCGAGGGCGCCGCCCCAGGCCCACAGCGCCCCCCAGCCCCACCGACACAAAAACACAACCCAGCAACCCGCCACACGCGAGCAC
>NZ_JBHXML010000088.1:14460-39052 GCF_042720345.1 Kitasatospora sp. NPDC058478
GCTCCTGCTCGGCTTCCCGGATGCCCCCCGACCACCCCCCCCCCGGCCACGCTGGGGGTTGCTTGCGGGGCCGGTCCGCCTCAGGGCCGCACGGCGCCAGGATCACAAGACGTCACGGCGTCACGGCGTCACGGCGTCACGGCGTCAGCACGATCTTGCCGAAGACGTCGCCCTTGGCGAGCCGCGCGAAGCCGTCCCGGGCCTCGGCCAGCGGCAGCACCGAGTCGATCACCGGCCGGACGCCGGTGGTCGCGCACAGCGAGAGCAGCCCGGCCAGTTCCTCCTTGGTGCCCATGGTCGAGCCGACCACCTTGAGCTCCAGGAAGAAGATCCGGTTCAGCTCGGTGGTGCTCGGGTTGGGGCCGGAGGTGGCACCGGAGATGACGACGGTGCCGCCCGGGCGCAGCGCCTTCACCGAGTGCGCCCAGGTCGCGGCGCCGACCGTCTCCATCACCGCGTCCACCCGGGCGGGCAGCCGGGCGCCGCTCTCGAAGGCGGCGTCGGCGCCGAGTTCGACCGCCCGGCGGCGCTTGGCCTCGTCCCGGCCGGTGACCCAGACCCGCAGCCCGGCGGCCTTGCCGAGGACGATCAGCGCGGTCGCCACGCCGCCGCCCGCGCCCTGCACCAGGACGGTGTCGCCGGGCTTGACCCCGGCGTTGGTGAACAGCATCCGGTAGGCCGTCAGCCAGGCCGTGGGCAGGCAGGCGGCCTCTTCGAAGCTGAGTTCGGCGGGCTTGGGCAGCAGGTTCCAGGTGGGCACGGCCACCTGCTGGGCGAAGGTGCCCTGGTAGCGCTCGGTCAGGATGGACCGGGGCTCGTCCGGGCCGACCCCGTGGCCGCTCTGGCCGATCACCGAGTGGAGGACGACCTCGTTGCCGTGCTCGTCGACACCGGCGGCGTCGCAGCCGAGGATCATCGGCAGTCGGCCGGCGGGCAGGCCGACCCCGCGCAGCGACCACAGGTCGTGGTGGTTGAGGCTGGCGGCCCTGACCGTGACCACGCTCCATCCGGGGCGGGCCTGCGGCTCGGGGAGTTCGCCCAACTCCAGTCCGCTGAGCGGGTCATCGGCGTCGATACGTGCGGCGTAGGCAGCAAACATGCTGCGGACGATAGCCGCGCCGGCCGGGGCCGGGAACCACGCGCGGGTGTGACGCGTGTCCCGGCCCCGGCCGTGTCGGCGGCGCCGCTCACGCCGGGCCTGCCCGGCAGCGGCGTCCGGATCGTCAGATCCGGGCCACGCCCTCGGCCCGGGCGGCCTCGGCGACGGCCTTGGTGACCGCCGGGGCGACCCGCTCGTCGAACGGCGAGGGGATGACCTTCTGCGGCGTCAGCTCGTCGGCGACGACACCGGCCAGCGCCTTGGCGGCGGCCAGCTTCATGCCCTCGGTGATCCGGCTGGCCCGCACCTGGAGGGCGCCGGCGAAGATGCCGGGGAAGGCCAGCACGTTGTTGATCTGGTTCGGGAAGTCGCTGCGCCCGGTGGCGACGACCGCCGCGTACTTGTGCGCGACCTCGGGGTGGATCTCCGGGGTGGGGTTGGCCATCGCGAAGATGAACGCGCCCGCGGCCATGGTCGCGACGACCTCCTCCGGCACGGTGCCGCCGGAGACGCCGATGAACACGTCGGCGCCGGCCATCGCGTCGGCCAGGGTGCCCTTGAGGCCGGTGCGGTTGGTCAGTTCGGCGATCTCGGCCTTGACGTCGGTGAGGTCGCCGCGGCCGTCGTACACCACGCCCTTGCGGTCGCAGACCGCGACGTCGCCGATGCCCGCCGCCACCAGCATCTTGGCGATGGCGATGCCGGCCGCGCCGGCGCCGGAGATGACGGCCCGCAGCGAGCCGATCTCACGGCCGGTCACCTTGGCCGCGTTCCACAGGGCGGCGGTGGTGACGATCGCGGTGCCGTGCTGGTCGTCGTGGAAGACCGGGATGTCCACGGCCTCCTGGAGCCGGCGCTCGATCTCGAAGCAGCGGGGGGCGGAGATGTCCTCCAGGTTGACGCCGCCGAAGGAGGGCGCCAGCCGCACCACGGTCTCGACGATCTCGTCGACCTCGGTGCAGGCGAGCGCGATCGGCACCGCGTCCACGCCGCCGAACTGCTTGAACAGGATGGCCTTGCCCTCCATCACGGGCAGGGAGGCCTCCGGGCCGATGTCGCCGAGGCCCAGCACGGCGGTGCCGTCGGTGACCACGGCGACGGTGTTGGACTTCCAGGTGTAGTCGTTGACCAGCTCCGGCTGCTCGGCGATGGCCGTGCAGACGCGGGCGACACCGGGCGTGTAGGCGAGGGACAGGTCGTCCGCGTCGCGCACCGGGACGGTCGCCCTGATCTCCATCTTGCCGCCGCGGTGGAGCGCGAAAACGGCGTCGACCGGATCGACGGTGTCCTGGGTGCTGCTGATGATCTCCGCTGCCACGATGACCTCTTCGTCATTGATCTGGCGAGGGTGCGCGACCGACGGACAGGACGACCCGTCCGGAAACCGGAAACCGGGTACGCCGAAGCGGACCCGGGGGCTGGGTCGGGGCGCTGCCGTCGGGCGGCGCCCTCGGATGAGGGTTTTATGGGTCTTGTTGGTCCGCGTTGTGCTTCCGGGCCGAGCGTAGGTCGGACCAAGGCATCGCACCTATGCCTTTTCGTCCTCGTCACGTGCAGTTCATCGCCGAGCTGTCGCGTCACCGGGGCCCGGCGTCGGAAGCGCCGGGCTCCGGCGGCGGCAACGGTGATGGCGGCACGCGCACCCGCAGGAGTGAACGCAGACGCGCTGGGGAGTCGGCGTCCCGGATACGGAGCCACGTGATGACTTCCGTTCCCGGACACCCCGAGCCTGTCGGGGCTCGTCGGTCTGGTTCGAGCGTTCGGGGGTCACCCGGTACCGAATTCTGACACACCCGCTGCCGGGCCCGGGAGTGCGGGATGGCCGGATCGCATGTCCGCCATTTCGCGTACACCCACGCGTCACCGTGGCGGCCGCACGTCCCTTCGCCGTGGTCGACGGCGGCATCCGAGCCGGGGCGGCGGGCCTCCGGGCACCGGGCAGAGGGATCTGCATACTTATGCACGGAGTGACAGGAACACGGAATAAGTCCGAATAGCGGACAGCCCGGGCCCTCGTTATCCGATTTTGATCTGGATGAGGGCCATCTGACCGTTCACAGATGGCAGGATTCCCCCCATCTCGGATCGAGCCGGCCACTGGTCGAGGCGGTTCGCTTGACGTCCACCTCGGCGGAGGGTGGCGGAAGCAGTACCCCGTAGCAACCTGGGCGGCCCGTCCGCACAGGCACCGCACCACCCGGCCCTGCACGTACGACGACGTACAGCGAAATACACCCGTACAGCGCCGTACGACCCTGCCGCCCCGGTGTGCCGCCCCCGCGGCGCGCTCCGCCCGCCCTCTCCCTCAGGAGGAGATCCCCCTCATGACCGCCCGTACCCAGCGCACCCGGCTTCTCGCGGCCGGCGCGGTTGCCGCCTCCGTCACCCTCGTCCTGACCGGCTGCAGCAGCAGCAAGAGCGACGGCGGCAGCGGCGCGCCCAACGCCTCCGCGACCGTCAACGCGGTCAAGGCCGACGACAAGCTCGCCGCCCTCGTCCCCGCCGACGTCAAGTCCTCCGGCAAGCTCCTGGTCGGCGCGGACGCCTCGTACGCGCCGGACGAGTTCAAGGACGACAGCGGCAAGGTCATCGGCATGGACGTGGACCTGGCCAACGCCATCGCGGCCAAGCTCGGGCTGAAGGCCGACGTCCAGGACTCCGGCTTCACCGCGATCATCCCCGGCATCCAGTCGAACAAGTTCCAGCTCGGCATGTCGTCCTTCACGGACAACAAGGAGCGCGAGCAGGTCGTCGACATGGTGACCTACTTCAACTCCGGCAGCGCCATCGCGGTCAAGAAGGGCAACCCCGACAAGGTCGACCCCAACGACCTGTGCGGCAAGAAGGTCGCCGTCCAGACCGGCACCACCCAGGCCGACGAGATCAAGGACACCCGCAACCCGGACTGCGCCAAGAACGGGAAGCCGGGCATCCAGAACGACGGCGACAAGTTCGACCTCCAGACGGACGTCACCAACGCCGTCGTCTCCGGCCGCGACCAGGCCATGATGGCCGACTCCCAGGTCGTCGACTACGCGATCAAGCAGGCCGGCGGCCAGCTGGAGAAGCTCGGCTCCACCTACGGCGTGGCCCCCTACGGCGTCGCCGTCGCCAAGGGCTCCAAGCTCACCCCCGCGATCCAGGGCGCCGTCCAGTCGCTGATCGACGACGGCACCTACAAGCAGATCCTCACCAAGTGGGGCGTCGAGTCCGGCGCCCTCGACAAGTCGACCGTCAACGGCGCCGTGAACTGACCGTCCGCCTGCTCCCTCTCTCCCCCGAGGCCACACCGTGAACTCTCTGGACAAGGGGAAGGCGGAGGAGGGACGGCCTGAGACCATCAAGGCCGTCCCGGTCCGCCACCCCGGACGCTGGGTAGGCGCCGTCGTCATCGCCCTGCTCGCGGCGATGCTGCTGAGCGCCCTCTTCACCAACCCCGCTTTCAAGTGGGACATCGTCGGGCAGTACCTGTTCCACGACAGCATCGTGCACGGCATGGTCGTCACGCTGGAACTGACCGTCCTCTCCATGCTGATGGGCGTGATCGGCGGCATCGTCCTCGCCGTGATGCGCCTGTCCCCGAACCCCCTGCTCTCCGGCACCGCCTGGATGTACATCTGGGTCTTCCGCGGCACCCCGGTGCTGGTGCAGCTGGTGTTCTGGAACTTCCTCGGCCTGATCTGGGCCAAGCTGTCGATCGGCGTCCCGTGGGGGCCGGAGTTCTGGTCCGCGGACACCAACGTCCTGATCCCGACCTTCGTCGCCGCCCTGCTGGGCCTCGGCCTCAACGAGGCCGCCTACATGGCGGAGATCGTCCGCGGCGGCATCCAGTCGGTGGACGAGGGCCAGACCGAGGCCGCCCACGCGCTCGGCATGAGCCGGTTCCAGACCATGCGCCGGATCGTCCTGCCCCAGGCCATGCGGGTGATCATCCCGCCGACCGGCAACGAGACCATCTCGATGCTCAAGACCACCTCGCTGGTCAGCGTGATCTCCCTGGAGGAGATCTTCCGGGCCGGTCAGGTCATCTACTCCCGGAACTACCAGAACATCCCGCTGCTGATCGTGGTCAGCCTCTGGTACCTGTTCTTCACCTCGCTGCTGACCATCGGCCAGTACTACATCGAGCGCTACTACGCCCGCGGCTCCAACCGGACCCTCCCGCCCACCCCGGTGCAGCGGCTGCGGGGCCTGTTCGCCGGGAAGCCCGCCCCGAAGACCGGCGCCGACGTCGTCCCGGGGCTTGAGGGAGGTGGTCACGTATGACCGACCTGAGCAAGACCCCGGCCGCCGCCACCGGGCAGCCGATGGTGCGCGCCGAGAGCGTCCACAAGTCCTACGGCTCCGTGCACGTGCTCAAGGGCATCGACCTGGAGGTCAAGCAGGGCGAGGTGTTCTGCCTGATCGGCCCCTCCGGCTCCGGCAAGTCGACCTTCCTGCGGTGCATCAACCACCTGGAGAAGATCAACGGCGGACGCCTCTGGGTGGACGGCGAACTGGTCGGCTACCAGCAGAAGGGCGACAAGCTCTACGAGCTCAAGGACCGCGAGGTCGCCGTCAAGCGGCGCGACATCGGCATGGTCTTCCAGCGCTTCAACCTGTTCCCGCACATGACGGCCGTCGAGAACGTCATGGAGGCCCCGGTCCAGGTCAAGGGCGAGAGCAAGGCCGCCGCCCGGGAGCGGGCGATGGTCCTGCTGGAGCGGGTCGGCCTCGCCGACAAGGCGAAGAACTACCCCTCCCAGCTCTCCGGCGGCCAGCAGCAGCGCGTCGCGATCGCCCGCGCGCTGGCCATGAAGCCCAAGCTGATGCTGTTCGACGAGCCCACCTCGGCGCTCGACCCCGAACTGGTCGGCGACGTCCTCGACGTCATGCGCGGCCTCGCCGAGGAGGGCATGACCATGGTGGTCGTCACCCACGAGATGGGCTTCGCCCGCGAGGTCGGCGACGCGCTGGTGTTCATGGACGGCGGTGTGGTGGTCGAGTCCGGCAACCCCCGCGAGGTGCTCACCGACCCCCGGCACGAGCGCACCCGCGCCTTCCTCTCCAAGGTGCTGTAGAACCGTACCGACCGGCGCCCGGCAGGCTGCTCCTGCCGGGCGCCGACGTTTTCCCCACCCAGGTAATAGGCTGGACGCAATCAGCCCGTTACCGACCTTTTGGAAGGACCTCCGTGGAGCTCGCCTCGTACGCCGATCTCGCCGTTCGGCTGGTGAACACCGAGGAGCCCGAACGCGGCACCGACACGCTGACGTCCGTGGACGCGGTGCGCGGCCTGTTCTCCGACTCCTCGCGGGCCGCCGCACAGGCCGACGAGTCCGACCTGCCCCGGCTGCGGGCGGTGCGGACCAGGCTGCGCGGGGTCTTCGAGGCCGCCGCCGAGGGCGACGAGATCCGGGGCGTCGACCTGCTGAACAGCCTGCTGATGGAGTACCCGGTCAGCCCGCTGGTCTCCGGGCACGACTACCTGGACGACGCCGGCCGGCCGCGCTGGCACCTGCACCTGGCCGACAACTCGCCGACCGCCACCGCGCACTTCAGCGCGGTCGCCTGCATGGGCCTGGCCGTCCACCTGACCGAGCTGGGCGCCGACCGGCTCGGCATCTGCCAGGCCGCGCCCTGCCGCAACGCCTACCTGGACACCTCGACCAACCGCTCCCGCCGCTACTGCTCGGACCGCTGCGCGACCCGCGCCAACGTCGCCGCGTACCGGGCCCGCAAGCGCCAGGAGGCCGAGGCCGCGGCACTCGGCGCCGCCGGCTAGGCAGGGCAGGGCCCAGGGGGTCAGGGAGTCAGAGCTCGTCCGCCCAGACGCCCAGGCGGCGGGCCAGGCCCGGCACCCGGGCCAGCCGGGTGCTCAGCAGCAGCCGCTCCAGCCGCCGCCCCGGCGCCAGCCAGGCCGGGCGCGGGCGCAGCCTCAGCAGCACCCGGCCGAGCACCAGTTCGTCCGGGACCGGGCCGTAGCTGCGGCTGTCGCTGTCCACCGGCCGGTTGTCGGACAGCAGCCACCAGCCCCTCGGACGCCGCTCGGCGGCCCGCTTCACCACCAGCAGGTCCTGCTGGAAGGGGTGCCGGAAGAGCACCACCGCGCCGGGCCGGATCGGCGCGCCGTAGCGCACCAGCAACTGGTCGCCCTCGCGCAGGGTCGGGACCATCGACGGGCCCGCCACGTCGACCAGCCCGAACGGCACCGCGCCGCCGCCCCGCCCCCGGGGTTCCGTGCCCGCCGGTTCCGTGCTCCGCGCCACGACTCCTCCTCCCGGACCGACCGGTCCCAGTCTGCCGTACGGACCGTCACCCCGTTCGATCCGTTCGATGTCCGGATTACCCCGGTTCCGGGTCCGCCTTTTGCCCTAGGCCCACCGCCCGATCGCGAAACCCCGGGGGCGGAAGGGTAATCTCGGGCGCGGGAAGACGATCTAAGGAAGGACTCCCATGTTCTCTCGTCTGTTTGCACCGCGCGCCACCGCCCACGCCCACTGTGACCTGCCCTGCGGCGTGTACGACCCGGCGCAGGCCCGGATCGAGGCCGAGTCGGTCAAGGGCACCCAGGAGAAGTACCAGGCCAACGAGGACCCGGCTTTCCGCACCCGCGCCCTGATCATCAAGGAGCAGCGTGCCGAGGCCGTCAAGCACCACATCTCGGTGCTGTGGAGCGACTACTTCAAGGCCCCGCACTTCGAGAAGTACCCGCAGCTGCACCAGCTGATCAACGACACCCTGAAGGCCGCCTCGGCCGCCAAGGCGTCCACCGACCCCGCCACCGGCCAGGCCCTGCTGGACCTGATCGCCGAGGTCGACAAGATCTTCTGGGAGACCAAGCAGGCCTGAGCCTGACGCGTCGCCACCCGACCGCCCCCGTCCGCGAGCCCGGACGGGGGCGGTCGTGCGTTCACGCCCCACCCGAGCCCGGTAAGGGTTGCCTAGCCTGAGTGGCTGTTATGCTGCCAGGGCGTCCGAGGGGGAAGTCCGGTGTGAATCCGGCGCTGACCCGCAACGGTGAGCACGGCCCCCGGGGCCGCGCCAGCCCGATCGCCCCCGGCCGCTGAACTCCCGACAACTCGCCGTGGACTGCGAGGGGATGGCGCCCGGGCCCGCGCCCGACCGGTGCCGCCCCCGCGCACCCGCGGCCCGAGGCAAGGCGCACCGTGAGCAGCACCGCAGCCGCGGGCAGTGGCGCAACGAGCCCGCCCGCCCGCCGAATACCCGCCCTCCCGCTCGCCGTCGGCCTGGCCGCCGCCCTGCTGCTCTCGCTGCTCTGCGGCGTGGCGCTGGGCGCCTCCGGGATCGGCCTGCCCCGCGTCCTGCGGCTGCTGGCCGCCGGGCTGACGGGCGGACGGCTGGAGGCGGAGGAGGCCGCCGCCTACGCGATCGTCTGGGAGATCCGGCTGCCGCGCGCCGTGCTGGCCGCCGTGGTCGGCGCCGGGCTGGCCGCCACCGGGGTCGCCGTCCAGGCCCTGGTGCGCAACGCGCTGGCCGACCCGTTCGTACTCGGCATCTCCTCCGGCGCGGCCGTCGGCGCCAACGCGGTGCTGCTGCTCGGCGCCTTCGCCTCGCTCGGGGTGTGGGCGATCTCGGCCTCCGCGTTCGGCTCCGCGCTGGTCGCCATGGTGCTGGTCTACCTCGCGGCGCGGACGGCCTACGGGCTCACCCCGCTGCGGCTGGTGCTCACCGGCACCGCGCTCTCCTACGGCTTCTCCGCCGTCACCGCGCTGATGGTCTTCGCGGCCGCCCGCGGCGAGGCCGCCCGGGACGCCATGATGTGGCTGCTCGGCAGCCTCGGAGGCGCCACCTGGGGCTCGGTGCCGATCGCCGCCACCACCGTGCTGGCCGGCCTGGCGTACCTGGCCTGCGCCGCCGGCCGGCTGGACGCGCTCGCCATGGGCGACGAGACGGCCGCCTCGCTGGGCGTGGACCCGGACCGGCTGCGCCGCGAGCTGTTCGTGGTGACCGCCGCCGTCACCGGCACGGTGGTGGCCGTCAGCGGGGCGATCGGCTTCGTCGGGCTGATGGTGCCGCACCTGGCCCGGATGCTGGTCGGCGCCGGGCACCGCCGGGTGCTGCTGGTCGCGCCGCTCGCCGGGGCGCTGCTGCTGGTCTGGGTGGACATCGTCTCGCGCACCCTGCTGGCGCCCGCCGAACTGCCGGTCGGGGTGGTCACCGCGGTGCTCGGGGTGCCCTGTTTCCTGCTGCTGATGCGCCGTCGCGGCTATTCCTTCGGAGGCCGCTGATGGATCTCGCCCTGGACTCCGTCTCGGTCGAGCTGGCCGGTGCCCGGCTGGTCCACGACGTCGCCCTGGACGCCGCCGCCGGGCAGGTGGTCGGACTGATCGGACCGAACGGCAGCGGCAAGTCGACGCTGCTGCGCTGCGTCTACCGGGCGCTGCGGCCGGCCGCCGGGGCCGTCCGGCTGGACGGCACGGACCTGCACGCGCTGACCGCGCGCGAGGCCGCCCGGCGGGTGGCCGCGCTCCCCCAGGAGCACTCCGCCGAGTTCGACTTCACGGTGGCCGAGGTGGTCGCCATGGGCCGGCTGCCGCACCGGCGCGGCCTGGGCGGCCCGGGCGCGGACGACCACGCCCGCTGCACCGAGGCGCTGCGCAAGGTCGGCGCCGAGCAGTTGGCCGGGCGGGGCTTCCTGAGCCTGTCCGGCGGCGAGAAGCAGCGGGTGCTGATCGCCCGCGCGCTGGTCCAGGAGCCCCGACTGCTGGTGCTGGACGAGCCCACCAACCACCTGGACATCGCCCACCAGTTGGACGTGCTGGCGCTGGTCCGGGAGGCCGGGCCGACGGTGCTCACCGCGCTGCACGACCTCAACCTGGCGGCCGGCCACTGCGACCTGCTGTACGTGCTGCAAGCCGGCCGGATCGTCGCCTCGGGGCCGCCCGCCGAGGTGCTCCGACCCGCCCTGCTGGCCGAGGTGTTCGGCGTCCGGGCCACCCCCGTCCGGCACCCGGTGACCGGCGCCGTCCAACTGCTCTTCGACCGGATCTGACCCACACCCCGAAGGAACCCCCGTGCGCACCAAGGCTGTTGCCATCACCGCCCTGCTCACCCTCGGGCTCACCGCCTGCGGCGCCGAGATCGCCCCGAGCGGCGACGCCACCGCCGCCTCCGCCCACTACCCGGTGACCGTGGAGAACTGCGGCACCAAGCTCACCTTCCCGCAGAAGCCCGCCCGGACGGTGACCAACGACGTCGGCATCACCGAGCTGATGCTCGCCCTCGGCCTGGCCGACCGGATGGCCGGCTACGTGATGCCCGACGACAAGGGCCGGGTCGACCAGGTCGCCTGGAAGGACGGCTACCAGCAGACCGCGTGGCTCTCCAAGAAGGAGATCACCAAGGAGATCGTGCTGGGCGCCAAGGCCGACCTGGTCTTCGCCGGCTGGCACTACGGCTTCGACGAGGGCCGCGGCTTCACCCCGCAGGCGCTGGGGGACCTCGGCATCGCCTCGTACGTGCTCAGCGAGTCCTGCCGCAGCGGCAAGGGCACCGAGCGCGGTGTGATGTCCCCGTTGGACGCGCTCTACACCGACCTGGCCAACCTCGGCGAGATCTTCGACGTCCGCGACCGGGCGGACAAGCTGGTCGCCGGTTTCAAGGCGCAGGTCGCCGCCGCCCCGCAGCCCGAGCGCCGGCCGTCCGTGTTCCTGTACGACAGCGGGCAGGACAAGCCGTACACCGCCGGGAAGTTCGCCGCGGCCGACGAGATCATCGCCAAGGCAGGCGGGGCCAACGTGATGGGCGACCTCGCGGACACCTGGGTCACCGTCGGCTGGGAGAGCGTGGTGCAGCGCGACCCCGAGGTGATCCTGATCAACAACTACGGCGAGACCGGCGCCGACGCCAAGCGCGCCTTCCTGAAGTCCTTCCCGCCGCTGGCCGGCGTCTCGGCGGTCAGGAACGACCGGATCTTCGTCCTGGACTACGTCGACCTGGTGGAGAGCCCGCGCAACCCGGCCGCGATCACCGCGCTGGCCGACTACCTGCGCACCGTCCCGGCCCGCTGACCCGCCCGCCCCCGGCCCGGGCCCCGATCAGGGCCTGGGCCGGGGGCGGGGGCGCGCAGTAGGCTCGCGGCATGATCCGCACCGCCGTCGTGACCGACGTTCCCGTCATCCTCGCCCTGATCCGCGAGCTCGCGGAGTACGAGAAGGCCCCGCAGGAGGCCGTGGCCACCGAGGAGCAGCTGCGCGACGCCCTGTTCGGCGCCAACCCGGCGCTGTTCGGCCTGATCGCCGAGGACGACGCCACCGGCGAGCCGGTCGGCTTCGCGGTCTGGTTCCTCAACTTCTCGACCTGGCGCGGCACCCACGGGATCTACCTGGAGGACCTGTACGTCCGCCCGCAGTCCCGCGGCGGCGGCCACGGCAAGGCGCTGCTGCTGGAACTGGCGCGGATCGCCGTCGAGCGCGGCTACGCGCGGGTGGAGTGGTCGGTGCTCGACTGGAACACGCCCTCGATCGACTTCTACAAGTCCCTCGGCGCGGTGCCGATGGACGGCTGGACCGTCTACCGGCTCACCGGCGAGGCGCTCGCCGCCGCCGGCGGCGGTCACTGAACGGACCGCCCGAACCCCTGCCACCCTGCGTCGCGATGGCTTACCATGAGTGACTCCCGAGCCCCGGCCGGCGTGCGGAAGGCGGTAAGGTCTCAGGCGGATACGCGGCGTCCGGTCGCCCCGCGAAGGGTATGACCGGTACGTACCGCACCACCCCTCTGGACAGTTGGGGCGAAGCAGTTGAGCCAAGCAACAGACAGTGCCGCGGCCACCGGCCCGGAAGCACAGCGCGTCACCCAGGAGGTGAGGGTGTCCCAGATCGACGGCGAGCCCGGAGTGCAGGACTTCGTGGAGGTCCGGCTGCCCGCGGCGGGTGCCTACCTCTCGGTCCTGCGAACAGCGACGGCCGGCCTGGCGGCACGGCTCGACTTCACCCTCGACGAGATCGAGGACCTGCGGATCGCGGTCGACGAGGCCTGCGCCATCCTGCTCCAGCAGGCGGTGCCAGGCTCCGTCCTGACCTGCGAGTTCCGGCTGGTCGGCGACTCGCTGAAGGTGACCGTCACCGCCCCCACCACCGACGGGAAGGCGCCCGAACGGGACACCTTCGCCTGGACGGTGCTCTCCGCCCTGGCCGGCGAGGTCGACTCCTCGGTCGGCGAGGACAAGACCGTGTCGATCAGCCTGCACAAGAAGCGCGGCGGCCCCGTCGCCCACTAGCCGGGGCGTCGACCAGCACCGCACAAGGGCCGTCCGCCCGGTCCCCGATCAGGGGCCGGGCGGGCGGCGCCCGGTACCGCCCCCCACGCGGTACGACCAACGAGACGATGCCGGGGCCCGAGGGCCCCGGTGCTCCCGGAACGGAACGGGGGAATGGCCGTGAGTGATCTGGACCGTACCGGCCTCGCGACGGCGGGACCTGCCGTACCGACCCAGGCGAGCGTTCCTGGCCTCGCCGCCAACGACGATGCGCACCCGAAGGACGCCCACCGGATGAGCCACCCGACCGAGCCGACGTCTGAACCGTCGCCCGCATCCCCGCCCCCGTCCGATCCGGCGGACGAGGCCGCGGACCTGCGCACCGCGGTGCCCGTCCAGGCGCCGGCCCCGGCCCCGGCCCCGCACCGCTCGGGCGCACCGGACCGGGAGGCGGCCCGCGCGCTGTTCGTCCGGCTGTCCGCGCTGCCCGACGGCTCCCCGGAGCGCGTCGAGCTGCGCAACCAGCTGGTGCGGATGCACATCCCGCTGGTCGAGCACCTGGCCCGGCGGTTCCGCAACCGGGGCGAGCCGCTGGACGACCTGACCCAGGTCGCCACCATCGGCCTGATCAAGTCGGTGGACCGCTTCGACCACGAGCGCGGGGTCGAGTTCTCCACCTACGCCACGCCGACCATCGTCGGCGAGATCAAACGGCACTTCCGCGACAAGGGCTGGGCGGTCCGGGTGCCGCGCCGCCTCCAGGAGCTGCGGCTGTCGCTCACCACGGCGACCAGCGAGCTCTCCCAGCGGCACGGGCGCTCCCCCACGGTGCACGAGCTCGCCGAGCACCTGGGGATCTCCGAGGAGGACGTCCTGGAGGGCCTGGAGTCCGCCAACGCGTACTCCACGCTGTCCCTGGACGTCCCGGACAGCGACGACGAGTCGCCGGCCGTGGCGGACACCCTCGGTGCCACCGACGAGGCGCTGGAGGGCGTCGAGTACCGCGAGTCGCTCAAGCCGCTGCTGGCCCAACTGCCGCCCCGGGAGCAGAAGATCCTGGTGCTGCGGTTCTTCCGGAACATGACCCAGTCGCAGATCGCCGCCGAGGTGGGGATCTCCCAGATGCACGTGTCCCGCCTGCTGGCCCGGACCTTGGCCCAGCTGCGGGAGAAGCTCCTGGTGGAGGAGTAGGACTGACGGCCGCTCAACCGGCGGCCGACCCCCGGCGGCCCTGTGCGCTCAGCCCTCGTGCGACGCGTACAGGGCCGCCGTCGACTTCGGGTTCAGCAGCGCGCCGATGCCGACCAGCCCGAGCAGGCCGACCAGCACGCCGACGCCGATCATCGCGCCGCCGCTCTCCAGCATGTAGTACCCGATCGGCAGGCAGATCGAGTTGGTGAGCACGGCCGGGCTGCGGCCCCAGCGGCGCTCCTTGAGCAGCGCGCGGGCGGCCAGCACCGGCAGCACGCCGAGCAGCACGATGACCAGGCCGCCGAACTCGTTCAGGGCGAGCTGCTTGGACTGGCCGGACAGCGCGGACACCATGTCCCAGACGCCGACGACGGCCAGCGCGGCGCCCTCCAGGGCGGTGATGGCGGCGCCCACGGTCAGCGCCAAGGGGCGGGCCGGGCCCGCCGTGGGTACGGGTGCGGAGGATTCTGCGGTCACTCCAGCAGGGTAGCCGCCGGTTG
This sequence comes from Kitasatospora sp. NPDC058478, assembly GCF_042720345.1. Taxonomy (NCBI): domain Bacteria; kingdom Bacillati; phylum Actinomycetota; class Actinomycetes; order Kitasatosporales; family Streptomycetaceae; genus Kitasatospora; species Kitasatospora sp. NPDC058478. The sequence goes on from NZ_JBHXML010000088.1 coordinate 28,454, forward strand.
GTCCGTACCGACCCGTAGGCTTTCCCCATGCGCGCTCTCCTGGTCGTGAACCACAAGGCCACCACCACCAGTGGCCGCACCAGGGACGTACTGATCCACGCGCTGCGCAGCGACCTCAAGCTGGAGGTGGCCGAGACGCAGTACCGGGGCCACGCCCGCGACCTGGCCCGCGAGGCCTCGGAGGACGGCACGGTCGACCTGGTGGTGGCGCTCGGCGGCGACGGCACCGTGAACGAGGTGGTGAACGGGCTGCTCACGCACGGCCCGGGCGAGAAGGTCCCGCGACTGGCCGTGGTGCCGGGCGGTTCGACCAATGTGTTCGCCCGCGCGCTGGGTCTGCCCAACGACCCGGTGGAGGCCACCGGCGCCCTGCTGTACGCGCTGGAGCACGGGAGCGAGCGGCCGGTCGGCCTGGGCAAGGCGATGACCGACGGGCTGCCGGACCGCTGGTTCACCTTCACCGCCGGCCTGGGCTTCGACGCCGGGGTGGTCGGCCGGGTCGAGGAGCAGCGCCGGTTGGGGCGCAAGTCCACCCACGCGCTCTATGTGGGGCAGGCGCTGCGGCACTACGTCACCCAGCGTGAGCAGCGTCGTTCCGGGCCCGTGGCCCTGGAACTACCGGGCCGAGAAGGCGTGCCGGGCCTGGCCCTGGCCATAGTCAGCAACACCTCGCCGTGGACGTTCCTCGGCAACCGCCCGGTGTACCCCTCACCGCTCGCCTCCTTCGACACCGATCTCGACGTCTTCGGGATCACCCGGATGACGGCGTTCGGCACCGTTCGAACGATCCGTCAGATCCTGCGGTCGTACGCCTCTTCGAGCGAAGGCGCCCCGCCGGCCGGCCCGTCCGGCAAGCACGTCGTCTCCTATCACGACGTCAGACACTTCACCTTGGTTTCAGAGGAACCGGCCCCGTTCCAGGTTGACGGGGACCACCTTGGAGACAGGAGTCGCGTCAGTTTCACAGGCGTACGGCGGGCACTGCGTGTGATTGTGTGACCGGAAGGGGGTTTCGCCCTTCTTCTCGAACGCACAAGCCCCCTTCACTCCATAGAAGTACTGGCTGTGAGCTAGGCGACACCGAAGAATCAAAAATTCCTCCCTGAAGGGGGTTGTATCCGGGCCCGAGGTTTGCGAACCTCTACATGGCGATCGGGACGCATCGCAGCGACGGCAACCTCAGAACCTGGCGGGTGTCGACCGCGGAGCGTCCCTCGAATCGCCGAATCCCTCCCCAGCACAGACCACCCGGGCCCCGGCGGGCCTTTGGTCTCTTTTGCTGTTGCGGGATTCGTGAAAGCGTTCACATTCACAAGCCACATTCACAAGCCATCGATTATGCCGACCGGGTGCCCCCCGCCGGCAGGAGGAGTTGGACGACCATGGACTGGCGCCACCGCGCTGTCTGCCGCGAAGAGGACCCGGAGCTGTTCTTCCCGATCGGGAACACCGGTCCTGCTCTGCTGCAGATCGAGGAAGCCAAGGCCGTGTGCCGCCGCTGTCCGGTCATGGAGCAGTGCCTGCAGTGGGCTCTTGAGACCGGCCAGGATGCCGGCGTCTGGGGCGGTATGAGCGAGGACGAGCGTCGCGCGATGAAGCGCCGTGCCGCCCGCAACCGCGCCCGCACCGCCTGATCACACGCCGTAACACCAGCAGTAACCGAAACACCGATCAACACATGATCAAAGGCTTCCCTGCACCTCCTGGTGAAGCCTTCCGCACAAAGGGCCTTGCCTGGCGAGGTCCCGCGACACCGGACCGTCCAGCCACTTGATACTGTTCACTTAGAGCAATATCGTGGAGCTGTGGCGCTCACCGTGTGCAACGCACGGGCGAGGTGTCGCACCACCCAGAGCCCCCGTTCCGGCCGACTCCCCCCGACGGCCGGAACGGGTTGAGAGGCCCTGTCGACCCACCCCCCCCCGGTCGACAGGGCCTCGTTTCTGTTTTCGCGCCCCGGTTTGTGTGCGCGCCCCAGCGCGCCCGCACCCTGGCACGCCCCCGCGCGGGCCGACCCGCGCCGGGCTCGCGAGGTGGGCACCCGGCGCTTTCGCCGAGTGCACGCCCCCACCACGCGCCTCGCTGCACCTTTCCGCGGACCGCGGTGCGGACCGGACCGCGGACCGCACCGCACCGCAGGCCGGTCGGCGGATCAGCGGACCGGGATCTCCAGGATCACCTTGGTGCCGCCGTCCGGACCGGCCACCATGTCGAAGGTGCCACCCAACTCGCCGGTGGCCAGCGTGCGGACGATCTGCAGGCCGAGGTTGCCGGCCGTCTGCGGGTCGAACCCCTCGGGCATGCCGCGGCCGTCGTCCTGCACCGTGATCAGCAGGAACTCCTCCGGCCGGGCGCCGCCGTTCCAGCTGTCCGACCAGCCCGCCCCGGTCGCCGGGGCCCGCCCGCGCAGCGCGCTGACCTCCAGGTTCCCGGAGGCGGACGGGCCGAAGGCGTGCTCCAGCGCGTTCTGCAGCAGTTCGTTCAGCACCATCGACAGCGGGGTGGCCACCTCGGCGGACAGGATGCCGAAGCTGCCGCTGCGGCGGGTCGCCACCCGGCCGTCCTGGGACAGCTCCATCACCATCGCCAGCACCCGGTCGGCGATCTCGTCGAAGGCCACCTGCTCGTCCAGCGCCTGGGACAGCGTCTCGTGCACGATCGCGATCGAGCCGACCCGGCGCACCGCCTCGTCCAGCGCGGCCCGGCCGGCCTCCGACTCCATCCGGCGGGACTGCAGCCGCAGCAGGGCGGCGACGGTCTGCAGGTTGTTCTTCACCCGGTGGTGGATCTCCCGGATGGTGGCGTCCTTGGTCATCAGCTCGCGGTCGCGGCGGCGCAGTTCGGTGACGTCCCGGCAGAGCACCAGCGAACCGGTCAGCGTGCCCTTGGGCTTGAGCGGGATGGCCCGCAGGGTCACCACCCCGCCCTGCACCTCGACCTCGGTCTGCCGCGGCGCCCAGCCGCTCGCCAGCTTCACCAGCGCCTCGTGCACGGCCGCCCGGGAGGGCGGGACCAGTTCGGCGGTGGCCCGGCCCAGGTGGCTGCCGACCAGGTCGGTGGTGAGGCCGAGCCGGTGGTAGGCGGACAGGGCGTTGGGGCTGGCGTAGGTGACGATGCCGTCCGCGTCGAGCCGGATCAGGCCGTCGCCGACCCGGGGGGCGGCGTCCATGTCGATCTGTTCGACGCCGTGGAAGGGGAAGCTGCCGGCGGCGATCATCTGGGCCAGGTCGGAGGCGCTCTGCAGGTAGGTGAGCTCCAGCCGGCTGGGGGTGCGGACGGTCAGCAGGTTGGTGTTGCGGGCGATCACCCCGAGCACCTTGCCCTCGCGCCGGACCGGGATGGACTCGACCCGGACCGGCACCTCCTCGCGCCACTCCGGGTCGCCCTCGCGCACGATCCGGCCCTCGTCGAAGGCGGCGTCCAGCAGCGGGCGGCGCCCGCGCGGGACGAGGTGGCCGACCATGTCGTCCTGGTAGGAGGTGGGGCCGGTGTTGGGCCGCATCTGCGCCACCGAGACGTAGCGGATGCCGTCCCAGGTGGGGATCCACAGGACCAGGTCGGCGAAGGAGAGGTCGGAGAGGAGCTGCCACTCCGAGACCAGCATGTGGAGCCATTCCACATCGGCCCCGGTCAGGGTGGTGTGGCGGCGGACGAGTTCGTTCAGCGAGGGCACATGGCGAGGGTAGCGCCGCCGGTCGGGGCGCGGCGCGGCGGACCGGGGAACGGATCATGCGCCGGGCCTGCGGCGGAGCCCGCTTCCCGAAGTTGTCCAGACCAATTTCCGGAGCGGCCTGGACAACCCAGATTGGTCTAGTCCACAATGAAAGGGCACCAAGGAGAGGCCCACCGCGCAACTGCCCTGACCGCGCGAGGCCTTTCCTCGGTCGGACGCCGCCGAACGAGGACCCCGCACAGTTCTCGATCGACTCCGGCGACCGACGACAGCTCCGGGCTGCGGTGCCGCATGGGTTGAGGGTCCCGTGTCGGCGCCGTGGCCCGTAGTGCTTTCCGGGTACGCCGGGCGCCAGGCCCTGTCCGGCCGAGGGGCGCGACGCGTTCCGGGCGCTCCCCCGCCGAAGCCATGTTCCGCCGCTCAACGAGTCGGGCCCCCGTCCACAGCCTGTGGACGGGGGCCCGATCGCGTGGCGCCGTGCCTCAGTGCGTCTCGGTGACCTTGGCCAGGGCGCGCGGGGCGTCCGGGTCCTGGCCGCGGGCGATGGTGACCTCGTAGGCCAGCAGCTGCAGCGGGAGGATCTCCAGGATCGGCTGGACCTCCTCCGGCACGCCGGCCGGCAGGGCGAAGCCGGCCGAGGCGGCGTCCACCTGCGCCTGCTGGCCGACCACGACCAGGTCCGCGCCGCGGCCGCGCAGGCGGTCCAGCACCGGCTGCAGGGCCTCGCCGCCCTTGCCGTCCGGGACGATCGCGATGACCGGCGAGACGTTGTCCACCATGGCCAGCGGGCCGTGCAGCAGATCGGCGCCGGAGAACGGGGAGGCCGGGATGTAGGTGGTCTCCATCAGCTTCAGCGCCGCCTCGCGGGCGGTCGGGTAGCCGTAGCCGCGCGAGGTGATGACCAGGCGCTGGGCGAAGCGGTACCGCTCGGCCAGCGCCTTCACCTCGGCGTGGCGGGCCAGGACGCCGGCGGCCAGGCCGGGCAGTTCCTTGGCCGCCGCACCGTCGCCGCCGCGCAGGCCCTCGACCAGCAGGTAGAGCGCCAGCAGTTCGGCGGTGTAGGTCTTGGTGGCCGGCAGCGCCTTCTCCGGGCCGGCCAGCACGTCGATGTGGAACTCGGAGACCTCGGCCAGCGGCGAGGACGCGTTGTTGGTGACGGCGAGGGTGATGGCTCCGGCCTCGCGGGCGGCCTTGGTGGAGGCCACCAGGTCGGGCGAGCCGCCGGACTGGCTGACGGTGACGACCAGGACGTCGGTGAGGTCCGGCTTGGCACCGTACGCGGTGGTGGTGGACATCGAGGTCAGGCCGGCCGGCTTGCCGAGCAGGATCTCGATCAGGTACTTGGCGTACAGCGCCGCGTTGTCGGACGTGCCGCGCGCGGTCAGCAGGACGAAGCGAGGGTTGCGGGCGGCGATCTCGGCCGCGATCTGGCGGATCTTCGGGGCACCCTCGTCGAGGATGCGCTGGAGGACGGCCGGCTGCTCGGCCATCTCCGCCGCCATGATCCGGCCGGGAACGGAAACAGTCTGCGGGTCGGACATCAGGATGTGCCTCCGATGAGATGGTTCGACCCCTCCGGGCAGGTTGCCCGACGGGGACCTCTACGGCGGCGAGTCCGCACACTCGCTGCGGTGGTTTCCTGCCGCAATCCTACGGGGGCCGCCCCCGCCGGGCACACCCGAAGGCCCGCCCCGGACGGGACGGGCCCCAGGCCTGTACAAACGGCGGCGCCGGGTCAGGACGCCTTGTTGATCAGCTGGTCGATCGCGGCGTCGGCGTCCTTGGTGGCCTGGTCCACCGACTTGCCCTTGAGGATGCCGGTCAGCATGTCGGGCAGGATCTTCTGCTTCTCGATCGCGCCCCAGCCGGGGGCCAGCGGGGTGAACCAGGCGTCCGGCACCGCGTTGGCCGCCGCGGCGGTGGTCGGCTTGTTCTTCAGCGGGTTCAGCTGGGTGAGGTTGTTCGGCAGGATGTCCTTGTCGGCCAGCGTCTGCTGGGACTTGGTGCTGGTGAACATCCGCACCCAGTCGGTGGCCAGCTCGACCTGCGCGGACTTGGCGGTGACCGCGAGGTCGGAGCCGCCGATGAAGGTGGGCAGCGGCTTGCCGTCCGGGCCGGGCATGGTGGCCATCTTGACGGTGTCCTTGAGGCTCGGGTCGCCGGTGCCCGGCGCGACGACGCTGGCCGCCTCGTAGCCGTTGCCGTAGAAGGACGCGGCGCGCCCGCGGGCCATCGACTCGAACTGGTTCTGCTCGTTCACCGTCAGGTCGCCCTTGGTGTACTTGCGGACCAGGTCGACGAAGTGGCTGATGCCCTGCTGGGACTTGGCGTCGTGCAGGGTGCCGTGCCAGTTGCCGGAGCTGTCGAACTTGGCGATGCTGCCGCCGTACGCGGCCACGTAGCTCATCGCGGCGTACCAGTACGGGCCGGGCAGGTAGAGCGAGGAGTAGCTCTTGTCGGCCTTGTTCTTGTCGGCGACCTTGTCCAGGACCGCCGTCAGGTCGGCCTCGGTCTTGGGGAATTCGGCGCTGCCGGTGGCCTGCTGGAAGGTGGCGGTGTTGTAGATGGCGACCCGGGCGCCGGCGTAGTAGGGCACGCACAAGAGCTTGTCCTGGTACGTGCAGGTGTTGGCGAGCGCCTTGATCCAGCTGTCGGAGTTGTCGAAGGTGGTCCGGTCGACCGGGGCCAGCGCGCCGGAGAGCACGTACTTCATGGTCTCGGTGTTGCCGAGCTCGACCACGTCGGGCGCGGAGCCGTCGGCGATCGCCTTGTCGAGCTTGGTCACCTTGTCGGCCCAGCCCTGGTAGGCGAGCTTGAGGGTGACGTTCGGGTACTTCGCCGCGAACTGGTCGTTGACCTGCTGCACCAGGTCGGGCCAGTTCTTCTGGGCGTCGTCCATCAGCCAGACGGTGACGGTGCCGCTCGCGGCCTTCGGGTCGGCGCCGGGGCTCTTGCCGTCCTTCGACGCCGTACCGGCCGATGAACAGGCCGTCAGCCCGATCGCCAGGGCAGTGATTCCGAACGTCGACATGAGCTGACGCTTCTTCACGCCATCCTCCGAGGGTGCTAGAGCCGTGTTGCCCGCCGGCAGCGTGATGGCGCCCGCAACGGAGGGTCCGGGCAGGGGCGAAGAGCTTCGGGGAGGGCCGATACCACATCCGGTGAGGTTGAATTTCGAACCGGATGACTGGACTCTGGCCTAGACCATAGGTGGTGTCAACGGCCAAATGGCCTCGTCGCCAAGGCCGTTGCAGAGCCGTTGTACCCCGTGGCGATCAGTTGCCGTACCGTCACCCTAAGTGGAACTTAAGGTAGATTTAAGGCCTACTTGAGGGAACACGGTCACCTGACGAATCCGCAGGTCAAATGGCGGGGAAACGGAACGGGCCCGCCATGCGGCATGCGCATGACGGGCCCGTCGGCCGACGCCTCCCGGACACTCCCGGTGACGCCCCCCTCGGTCTCAGCCGATGGCTCCCGGCTGCCCGGTGAGCACCTCCACGGCCGCCAGCCCGCAGACCCGGGCGGCGCCGTGCGTGGCGATGTAGAGCGCGCCTACCGGCTCGGACTGCGGCAGCCCCATCTCGACCACCGCGGCGTCCGGCCGGGCCGCCACCAGGCGGCCCAGCGCGGCGGACATCCAGGCGTGCCGGTGCGCGTCCCGGACCACCAGCACCAGGCGGCGGCCCTCGGCGCCGGCCACCAGCTCGGCGACCAGGGCGTCCAGCAGCTCGGGGGCGGCCTGCGCCGCCGAGACCGCGCGGGTGCGGGTGCCGGGGAAGCGGTCGGCCAGCATGCCGGCCACGCCCCACGGGGTGACGTCGCCGACGGCGATGTTCGGCTCGTCCGAGAACGAGGCCACGAACGGGCGCTCGGACACCGGCTGCGGCTCGTGGCCCGGCGCCCGGACCACCTTCAGCGCCCGGCGGGCGGCCCGCAGGCCGACCGCGAGGTCCGGCTCCGGCCGCTCGCCCTGGGCCGAGATCCGGCCCCAGCTGCCGAGCGAGCGGACCCGGTCGGCGGCGTCCGCCAGCCGCTCCTCGGAGAGCACGCCGGCCCGCACGCCCGCCACGATGGCGTCGCGCAGCATCAGCACGGTGTCCTCGTCGGCCAGCCCGCCTCCGACGCAGATCGCGTCCGCGCCGGCCGCCAGGGCCAGCACGGTGCCGTCGCCCATCCCGAAGGTGTCGGCGATGGCGCCCATCTCGATCGCGTCGCTGACGATCAGGCCCTGGTAGCCGAGGCCGCCGTCGGCCGGGGCGGCGCGCAGCAGGTCGCGCAGCACGAGCGGGCTGAGGGTGGCCGGCAGCTTCGGGTCGAGCGCCGGGATCATGATGTGGGCGGTCATCACGGCCTTGGTGCCCGCCGCGATCGCCGCCTGGAACGGGATCAGGTCGCGCGAGCGCAGCACGTCCAGGTCGACGTCGATGACCGGCAGCCCGTGGTGCGAGTCGACGGCGGTGTCGCCGTGGCCGGGGAAGTGCTTGGAGCAGGCGGCCACGCCGGCCGACTGGAGGCCCTCCACCCAGGCGGCGGTGTGCCGGGCGCACAGCTCCGGGTCGGCGCCGAAGGAGCGGACGCCGATGACCGGGTTGCGCGGGTTGGAGTTGACGTCCGCGGTGGGCGCCCAGTTGTAGTTGACGCCGGCCGCGGCCAGCGCCCGGCCCAGCTCGCGGGCGACGTCCCGGGTCAGCGCCGGGTCGTCGATCGCGCCGAGCGCGAGGTTGCCGGGCCAGGACGAGCCGGAGCCCGCCTCCAGCCGGGTGACGTCGCCGCTCTCCTCGTCGATGGCGATCAGGAGGTCGGGGTTCTCCTCGCGCAGCGCCTTGGTGAGCTTGGCGAGCTGGTCGAGGTCGACCACGTTGCGGTCGAACAGCGCGACCGAGCCGAGCCCGGCGGCGAGGTGGCGGCGCAGCCACTGCGGCGGCTCGGTGCCGACGAAGCCGGGCTGCAGGACGGTCAGGGCGTCACGGTGCAGCTGGTCGCTGACCGGAGCGGCGGGGACGAGGATGCTCACGTTTCTCAGCCCTTCACGGCGCCGTCGGTCAGTCCGCCGACCGCCTTGCGCTGCAGGAAGACGAACAGGATCAGCACGGGGATGGCGAACATCGTGGACGCCGCCATGGTGGCGCCCCAGTCGTTGCCGAAGGCGGTCTTGAAGGACGACAGCCACAGCGGGAGGGTCTTGCCCTCCTCCTTGTTGAGGATCAGGACGAGCGGGAACTCGTTCCACGCGGTGATGAAGCCGAACAGCGAGGTCGACATCAGACCGGGGGCCAGCAGCGGGAAGATCACCTTCACGAAGGCCTGGGAGCGGGTGCAGCCGTCCACCATGGCCGACTCCTCCAGCTCCTTCGGCACCGCGGCGATGAAGCTGCGCAGCGTCCAGATGGTGAAGGGCAGCACCATCATCATGTAGAAGAAGGTCAGCGGCACGAGGCTGTTCAGCATCTCGTTGTCGCGCGAGATCATGTAGACCGCGATGGTCATGACCTCCCACGGCGCCATCTGCGCGACCATGACGACCAGGACGAAGGCCTTGCGGCCGCGGAACTTCATCCGGGCGATGGCGAAGGCCGCGAGGGTCGCGATCACCAGCGAGATCAGCACCGCACCGACGGTGGCGATGAGGCTGTTGGTGACGTACGTCCAGAAGTTGGGCGCGTTGATCGCGGTGGTGAAGTGGTCGAGGGTCCCGTCGAACGGGATGAAGACCGGCGTCTTGCTGATGATGTCGTTGTCCTGCTTGAAGGCAGTCGCGATCATCCAGTAGACGGGGAAGATGAAGAAGACGAAGAGGACGACCGCGATCACGTTCGGCCAGGTACGTCCGATGAGCGAGCGCCTCACAGCTCGTCCTCCTGCTTGATCATGATGCGGAAGTAGTACGCCATCATCGCGCCCAGCATCAGGATGGTGAGCACCGCGATCGCGGAGCCGATGCCGTAGTGCTGCCCGGACGAACCCTCCAGGAAGGCGTGCACGGGCAGGGTGCGGGTCAGGTTCTCGGGGCCGCCGCCGTTGATCGCGTACACCTGGGTGAAGGCCTTGAAGACCCAGATGATCTCCAGGAACGTCGTGGCCAGGAAGAACGGCTTCAGGTTCGGGAAGATCACCGAGCCGAAGATCTTGGACGCGCCGGCGCCGTCCATCCGGGCGGCCTCGTAGAGCTCCTTGGGGATGGTGGTCAGTCCGGCGTACATGTTGAACGCCACGAAGGGGACCGACTGCCAGACGATCAGCAGGATCACCACGAAGAAGGTCGAGTACTGGTCGCTCATCCAGTTGTAGTCGGCCATCGCGTGCCAACCGAGCTTGTCCAGGAACCAGTTGACGACGCCCCACTGCTGGTCGAACAGCCAGGTGTAGACGGTGGTCGCGGCGACCACGGGCATCGCCCAGGCCATCAGCAGGCCGACCGAGAGGAGCAGCCGCATCCGCTTGCCGAGGCGGTTGAGCAGCAGGCCGATCAGGGTGCCGCCGACCATGATCAGCACGACGTTGACCAGGGTGAAGACGACGGTGCGCCCGGTGACCGCCCAGAAGTCCGGGTCGGTCAGCTGCTCCTTGTAGTTGTCGAAGCCGTTCCACTCGGTCAGGTGCTGGACGAACTGGCGCTTGTTGAGGTTCTGGAACGACAGCAGGACCGTCTTCACCAGCGGCCAGCCGAGCAGGGCGAGGGTCGCCACGGTGGCGGGCAGCAGCAGCAGGTACGGTGCCAGGCGTGCGCCGAGGCTCGGCCCGCCTGCGGGTCTGGCGCCCTTGCGGGGGGTGCCGTCGGCGCCACCACCGGCGGCACTCGTCTCAATTCCGGCCACGGCAGCCTTCCCTGAATCCGGGGACTGCGTCTGCACCCGCTCCGAATGCACAGCCATCGTTCTCACTTCCTCACAACCCGAACCACGACGGACAGGCGTCGCTCACCG
>NZ_JBHXML010000089.1:0-38799 GCF_042720345.1 Kitasatospora sp. NPDC058478
GGTACCGGACCCGGGAGCCTCCCGGTGCTTCGACTCCCCTGGGATCAGGCGAGGTTGGCGAGCGCCTCGTTGAAGGTCTTGGACGGGCGCATCACCGCCGCGGCCTTGGCCGGGTCCGGCTGGTAGTAGCCGCCGAGGTCGACCGGCGAGCCCTGCACGGCGATCAGCTCGTCGACGATGGTCGTCTCCTGCTCGCCGAGCGCCTTGGCCAGGCCCTCGAACGCCTGGGCCAGCTCGGCGTCGGCGGTCTGCTGGGCCAGCTCCTGGGCCCAGTACAGGGCCAGGTAGAAGTGGCTGCCGCGGTTGTCGATGCCGCCGAGGCGGCGGCTCGGCGACTTGTCCTCGTTGAGGAAGGTGCCGGTGGCGCGGTCCAGGGTGTCGGCCAGCACCTGGGCGCGGGCGTTGTCGGTGCTGGTGGCCAGGTGCTCGAAGCTGGCGGCCAGGGCGAAGAACTCGCCGAGGCTGTCCCAGCGCAGGTAGTTCTCCTTGACCAGCTGCTGGACGTGCTTCGGGGCGGAGCCGCCGGCGCCGGTCTCGAACAGGCCGCCGCCCGCCATCAGCGGGACGACCGACAGCATCTTGGCGCTGGTGCCCAGCTCCAGGATCGGGAACAGGTCGGTCAGGTAGTCGCGCAGCACGTTGCCGGTCACCGAGATGGTGTCCTCGCCGCGGCGGATGCGCTCCAGCGAGAACGTGGTGGCCTCGACCGGGGACTTGATCTCGATCTGCAGGCCGGTGGTGTCGTGCTCCGGCAGGTACTTCTTGACCTTCTCGATCAGGACGGCGTCGTGGGCGCGGTTCTCGTCCAGCCAGAACACCGCCGGGTCGCCGGTGGCGCGGGCGCGGGTGACGGCCAGCTTGACCCAGTCCTGGATCGGCAGGTCCTTGGTTTGGCAGGCGCGGAAGATGTCGCCCGGCTGGACGGCCTGCTCCAGCACCACGTTGCCCTCGGCGTCGACGAGGCGGACGGTGCCGGCCGCGGCGATCTCGAAGGTCTTGTCGTGGCTGCCGTACTCCTCTGCCTTCTGGGCCATCAGACCGACGTTCGGGACGGAGCCGATGGTGGCCGGGTCCAGGGCGCCGTGGGCGCGGCAGTCGTCGATGACGGCCTGGTACACGCCGGAGTAGCTGCTGTCCGGCAGCACGGCGAGGGTGTCGGCCTCCTGGCCGTCCGGGCCCCACATGTGGCCGGAGGTGCGGATCATGGCCGGCATCGAGGCGTCGACGATGACGTCGCTCGGGACGTGCAGGTTGGTGATGCCCTTGTCCGAGTCGACCATCGCCAGGGCCGGGCCCTCGGCGAGCTCGGCCTCGAACGAGGCCTTGATCTCCGCGCCCAGGTGCGGCACGCCGTCCAGGCCGTTGAGGATGCCGCCGAGGCCGTTGTTCGGGTCCAGACCGGCGGCGACCAGCACCTCGCCGTACTTGGCGAAGGTCTTCGGGAAGAAGGCGCGGACCACGTGGCCGAAGATGATCGGGTCGGAGACCTTCATCATGGTGGCCTTGAGGTGGACCGAGAACAGCACGCCCTCGGCCTTGGCGCGCTCGACCTGGGCGGTCAGGAACTCGCGCAGGGCGGCGACGCGCATCACCGAGGCGTCGACGACCTCGCCGGCCAGCACCGGGACGCGCTCGCGCAGCACGGTGGCGCTGCCGTCCTCGGCGACCAGCTCGATGCGCAGCGCGCCGTCGGCGGCGATCACGGCGGACTTCTCGGTGGAGCGGAAGTCGTTCTCGCCCATGGTGGCGACGTTGGTCTCGGAGTCGGCCGACCAGGCGCCCATGCGGTGCGGGTGGGTCTTGGCGTAGTTCTTCACCGAGCCCGGGGCGCGGCGGTCCGAGTTGCCCTCGCGCAGGACGGGGTTGACGGCGCTGCCCTTGACCTTGTCGTAACGGGCGCGGACGTCCTTGTCCTCGTCGGTCTGCGGGTCGTCCGGGTAGTCCGGGAGCGCGTAGCCCTGCGCCTGCAGCTCGGCGACGGCGGCCTTCAGCTGCGGGATGGACGCCGAGATGTTCGGCAGCTTGATGATGTTGGCGCCCGGGGTCTTGGCGAGGTCGCCCAGCTCGGCGAGGGCGTCCTCGATCCGCTGGCCCTCGGCGAGACGCTCCGGGAAGCTCGCGATGATCCGCCCGGCCAGGGAGATGTCGCGGGTCTCCACGCGCACACCCGCCGTCGAGGCGTATGCCTGGACAACCGGCAGGAACGAGTAGGTCGCCAGGGCCGGAGCCTCGTCGGTGTGCGTATAGATGATGGTCGAGTCAGTCATCGGTACTCCGCTTCACGTCTCCAACGTCTTGACGTCAAGATATCTCGTCACGGCCCCCTAGCTCCACCTCCCCCCGCCCCGGAGCGTGCGCCGGGTGCCCCGGGGGCGCGCCGACGGTCAGCTCCACCGTGGTCCCGGGGCGGGTGCGGGGCAAGCGGAGAACGCTCAGACCTCGGCGAACCGGGCCGCCAGCTCCGTCTCGTCGGCGAGGAACCAGAGCTGTCGGCCGCGGTTGCTCTCCCGGACGAAGTCGCGCAGCGGGTCGCTCGCCGCGACGTGGTCGGCGATGTCTCCGAGGACCACCAGGCCGACGCGGTAGTTGACGAATTTCTGCACGATGCCGCCGGCGACCCGGGTGCGCAGCGTGAAGAAGTCCGGGTGCAGCCGGGCGACGGGGACGACCACCCAGGAGGCGCCGCGGCCGAACGCGTCGCCGATCACGTCCATGGCGTCCTGCTCCTCGCGGATCGGCGCGCCCTCGGCGGGCAGCCGCAGGACCGTCGTGCCGTACTGCTCGGACATTGCCGTTCTCCCTGGTCGATGTGGGTTCGCTGTGGATCCGATGCGGATCCCGATGCGGATCCGGTGTGACCGACGCCATCCGGCGCGGCCGGCGCCGGCGCCTGGACGAGGTCTCAGTGCATGGACGAGGTCATCGTGTGGACGATGCCGAGCAGCGCGGCGGTGTCGGCCGGATCGCCGAGGACGACGAGCCGCAGGGTCTCCCGCTCCTCGTCGTGGACGGTCTCGACGTGCAGCGGCCAGCCGCCCTCGCGCGGGCCGGCGATCGCGGCCAGCACGGCGTTGGACAGCCGGTCGGCGGCGGCCCGGTCGACGTTCTCGATCCGGACGACGGCGGACACCTCGGCGCGCCGCGGGCCGGCACCGGGCACGGGTGCGGGCGGGGCGGCCGGGGCGCCGGTGAAGGCCTCCAGGTCCGCACGGGCGATCCGGTACTGCTTGCCGATCCTGGTCGCGGCGAGCCGGCCGTCGCGGATGTAGCCGCGGACGGTGCGCACGTGCAGGCCGAGCAGTTCGGCCACCTGTTCCACCGAGTAGTACTGCGCCACCTGCGACCATCCTCTCGAACGTCCTCATCCGCAGGAAACATACCATCCGATAGGGATGTTTACGTAATGATAGGGAGTGGTTTAGTCCACTCGGGTGAACCGACCGTCAGGGGTGCGTCAACGCACCACCTCATTCGGTCAACGCCGCGTCAGGACCGGCGACGCCCGGCGGAACCCGGCCTAGCGTCGAAGCAGCAGTTCCGGCAGGCACCACCACCCCACCCGGGAGCACTCGCATGGCCCGCGTCGTCTGGCACGTTCCGGTCACCGTCTCCAGTACCGGCACCACCACCGCCCTCCGCCTCTTCCGCCTGCGCGACGGCCGCCGCTGCGCCGTCGGCTTCTCCAGCCCCGAGTCGCTCGCCGCCCTCTTCGGGCCGGACCAGGCCTTCACCGAATTCGGTGAACCCGCCCTGCGCGCACTCACCGCCCCCCTCGGCATCGACACCCTCGTCCTCGACCCGCGCCTGGTCGCCCCACCCGTCACCGCACCCGCCACCCCGCTCGCCCCCGCCCCGACCGCACAGCTCCAGCACCGGTGACCGCCCTCCAGCTGGTCCCCGAGGACCCTGACCCCGAACCGGAACCACCCGAGCCGGCCCGGGCGCTGCACGCGCTCGCCCGGGTCAGCTACGGGCCGGTCCCGCTCGACTTCGACCGGCTGGCGGCCGAGCACCCGGCCGTCCAGGGCGGACTCTCCCTCGCCGGCGACGCCGACCTGGAGCTCCGCCTCGCCTGCACCGGCCCCGAGGAACTGCGGGCGGTCGCCGCCGCCCTCCAGCGCGCCGGGGCCGCCAGGATCCGGATCGACCTGGTGCTGCGCGCCCTCACCCCCAGACCGGTCACCCTCCGCCCGGTTCCCTAGGCCCTGGCGACCTCCTCCCGCGCCCCGGTCGGGCGGCACCAGGGCCCCGCCCCGGTGCCGCCCGACCGTGATCCTTTCCTCGTCCCGCGCCCGCGACGTACCGTCAAGCCCAGAGGCGACGCACCCGGCTTGAGGAGCAGGCACGATGGACCGATTGACGTACGACGAGGTCAAGGCCGCCGGTGAGCGGATCGCCGGGAGGGTGCGGCCGGTCGTGGTCGCCCCCGGGGACGACCACGGGCGGATCTGGCTGGCGCTGGAGTTCCTTCAGCACACCGGCAGCTTCAAGGCCCGCGGCGCACAGAACTTCCTGCTCGCGCACGCCGAGGCGGGCACCCTGCCGGAGGCCGGGGTCACCATCGCCTCGGGCGGCAACGCCGGGCTGGCCTGCGCCTGGGCGGCGCGCGAGCTCGGCGCGCGCGCCACGGTGTTCCTGCCCGAGACGGCCTCCCCGGTGAAGCTGGCGCGGCTGCGCTCGTACGGCGCCGACGTGCGGCTGGTCGGCCGGGAGTACGCGGAGGCGCTGGCGGCCTGCGAGGAGTTCGCGGCGGGCAGCGGGGCGCTGGCCTCGCACGCCTACGACCACCCGCTGATCGCCGCCGGCGCGGGCACCGTGCTGGAGGAGATCCGCGCCCGGGTCCCCGGGCTGGACACGGTGGTGGTGTCGGTCGGCGGCGGCGGGCTGTTCGCCGGGGTGGCCGTCGCGGCCCGCGAGCACGGCGTCCGGGTGGTCGCGGTGGAGCCGGAGGGCAGCCGGGCCCTGCACGCCGCCCTCGCCGCCGGCCACCCCGTCGACGTCCCGGTGTCCTCCGTGGCCCAGGACGCCCTCGGCGCCCGCCGCGCCACCGCCCTCGCCGTCCACGCCGCCCGCCACGAGGGCGTCCGGTCCGTCCTGGTCGACGACGAGGCCATCGTGCGCGCCCGCCGCCGGCTCTGGGAGGACCACCGCATCGCCGTCGAGTACGCGGCCTCCACCGCCCTGGCGGCCCTCGACCACGCGGAGGGCGAGCGGGTCGCCGTCCTCCTGTGCGGCGCCAACACCGACCCGTCCGACCTCGCCGCACCCTGACCGACGGCCGCCGGACGGCGGCTCCGGCCGCATCCGTCCCCCCACACGAAGACCTGCCCGCCGGTTGCGAAACCGGCGGGCAGGTCCCGTTGTCGGCCACGCCCTACAGGCTCAGCACCGCCCGCAGGGCCCCGGCGACCTCCGTCTCCGGGTCGTCCGCCGCGCCCGTCGAGCGCCAGGCGACGAAGCCGTCCGGCCGGACCAGCACGGCGCCGGCCGGGCCGATCCCGTGCAGCTCCGCGAAGTCCGCGCCCGGCTCCGGCGCCAGGTCGTCCTCGGCGCCGCCGCCGATCCGGTAGGCGTCCAGCGGGACGGCCAGCCGGTCGGCCGCCCGCCGCGCCCCGGCCTGCCAGGCCGCGCCCTCGGGGCCGGTGAGCAGCACCATCGCCTGCTCGTACAGGTCCAGCGTGGACAGGCGCACGCCCGCCCGCAGCAGCCACTGGTGCGGGGCGCGGCTGCCCGGCTCCCCGGCCGACTCGAACTTCTCGGGGACGACCGCGCCCGCCGGGTCCGTCCCGGTCACCGCGCCCACCGGGTAGCGGTAGCCGAGCGCCACCCCGAGCACCCCGGTCTGCCGCCCGGCACCCGGCACCACCGCGTACCCGGGGTGGCTGTGCTCGGCCGAGCGGGCCGAGGCCCGCTCGCTGGTCACCTGCGCGACCGGGCGCCGCTCCTGCCCGTACGTCTCCAGCAGTTCCGGCCCGGCCCACCCGCAGAGCACCGCGGCGAGCTTCCAGGCCAGGTTGTGCGCGTCCTGGATGCCGGTGTTGGAGCCGAACGCGCCGGTCGGCGACATCTCGTGCGCGGAGTCCCCGGCGAGGAAGACCCGCCCGGCGCCGTACCGCTCGGCCACCCGCTCGGCGGCGTGCCAGGGCGCCCGGCCGGTCACCTCGACGTCGAGCTCCGGCAGGCCGACGGCGGTGCGGATGTGCCGCTCGCAGCGCTCGTCGGTGAACGCCTCCAGCGGCTCACCGTGCTCGGGGTGCCAGGGCGCGTGGAAGACCCACTCCTCCTGGTTGTCCACCGGCAGCAGCGCGCCGTCCGCCTCCGGGTTGGTCAGGTAGCAGGCGATGAAGTGCCGGTCCCCGACCACGTCGGCCAGCCGCTTGGCGCGGAAGGTGATGCTGACGTTGTGGAACAGCTCGCCCTGGCCGCTCTGGCCGATGCCCAGGCGCTCGCGGGCCGGGCTGCGCGGGCCGTCCGCCGCGATCAGGTAGTCCGAGCGCACCCGGCGCTCCTCGCCGGTCTCCCGGCTGCGCAGCACCGAGGTGACGCCCTCGGCGTCCTGCTCGAAGGAGACCAGCTCGGTGTTGAAGCGGACGTCGCCGCCGAGGTCGCGGGTGGCGCGCAGCAGCACCGGCTCCAGGTCGTTCTGGCTGCACAGGCACCACGAGCTGGGGCTGAACCGGGCGAGCCGCCCGCCGGGGTCGATCTCCCGGAACAGCCACTCCTGCTCGGCGCCGGTCAGCGAGGGCGCCTGGAGGATGCCGTGGTTCGGGGCGAGGACCGACGCCGCCTCGCGGATCGCCGGCTCGATCCCGGCCACCCGGTACAGCTCCATCGTGCGGACGTTGTTGCCTCGGCCACGCGGGTGATGCGAGGTGTCGGCGTGCTTCTCGACCAGCAGGTGCCTGACACCCAGTCGGCCGAGGAAGAGCGAGGCCGACAGCCCGACCAGCGACCCTCCCACGATCAGGACCGGCACCCGGTCGTCAACCTTCGGATTCATCAATTGCTCCGCCCTGTCAGGGGATTCAGCGGACCGGTGGCTGGGATCGGGGCCGCCCTCGACGCGACCGCACGACCGGGGGCCCCGCTCTTCCATCCCCCGCCCGAGGGTGCTTGTGCCGCCTCTTCGCCCGGATGGCCCGCAAATATCGCGGCACCCCGGTACGCCGCTCACGATCGACTTCAGGCCTGGCGCCGACCGACCGGGCCGATCGCCGTCGCACCGCCCTCCCAAGCCGGGAGCACCCCCCGGACGCGGCCCACCGCGGCCCGCAACGTGCGGCCCAGAGCAGAAAGTGGACCATGACAACTCTGTCCGAACCGCAGCGGAAGCAGCAGGCCGACTCCGACACCCGGCTCCGGGTGGTACTGATGCTGGAGATCCAGGACGGCGCCCAGCAGCGCTTCCTCGACGTCTACGAGCAGCTGCGCCACCAGGTGGCCTCGGTGCCCGGCCATGTCAGCGACCAGCTGTGCCAGTCGATCAACGACCCCCGCCAGTGGCTGATCACCAGCGAGTGGGAGGACCAGGACACCTTCCTGGAGTGGGTGGACAGCCCCGCCCACCGCGAGATGGTCAAGCCGATGCACGGCTGCGTCAGCGACAACTTCCGCTCGCTGCGCTACGGCATCCTGCGCGAGACCTCGGCGGCCGGCTCCACCGGCACCCGGGCCCCGCTGGAGGTGCCGCCCGGCCTGCCGCGCACCGAGCCCGCCGGGCACGTCGGCCCGCCGAAGGCCGAGCCCGGCCCGGACGGCGTGGTCCGGCACGCGCTCACCTTCACGGTCAAGCCCGGCAGCGAGCACGAGGTGGCCCGGATCCTGTCCGGCTACGCCTCGCCCCGGGCCGAGGTGGACGAGCACACCCGGCTGCGCCGCACCTCGCTGTTCATGCACGGCAACCGGGTGGTCCGGGCCGTCGAGGTGGTCGGCAACCTCGGCGACGCGCTGCGCCACGTGGCGATGCAGCCGGAGGTGCGGGCCGTCGAGGAGGCGATCAACCCGTACCTGGAGGAGGCCCGCCAGCTGGGCGACCCGCAGGCCGCGCGCGCCTTCTTCGCCCGGGCCGCGCTGCCGGCGAAGCACCAGGCGATCGCCAGCTCCCCGACCTCCGCCCGGCTGCACCGGAACGCCGTGCTGTACCCCGTCCGCCCGGGCGAGGGGCAGGCCGTCGCCGAGCTGCTCGCCGACTACGACAACCTCGCCACCGCCGACCCGACCGGCCCGGTCGCGGCCAGCACCGTGTTCCACCGGGCGGACGTGGTGGTGCGCCTGGTCGACCTGCGGGTGCCGGCCGAGGCCGACCCGGCGGCCGCCCTCGGCGTGGCGGGCGACCAGGAGGCCGCCGCGCTCGGCCGGCTGCTCGACCTCGGCCCGCAGGGCGACCTGCGCACCGCCACCGGGCTCGCCGCCGCCCTCGCCGCCCGCGCCATGAACCCGGTCACCGACCGCAGCTCGCAGGACAACTGAAGAACCAGCCGCATCTCTCGGAGGAAAACACCATGACCACGCAGTACCCACGGATCGTGCACGTCGACGAGGCACCGGAGAACCGTCGGCGCGGCGGCGACCTGCGCGCCATGCTCACCCCGACCACCTGCGGGGCGACCAGCGGGTTCATGGGGCTGGCGATCGTCCAGCCCGGCGAGCGGATCGGCGAGCACTACCACCCGTACTCCGAGGAGTTCGTGTTCGTGGTCAGCGGCGACCTGGAGGTGGACCTGGACGGCGAGAGCCGTCCGATCAGGCCCAACCAGGGCCTGATGATCCCGATCAACATGCGCCACCGCTTCCGCAACGTCGGCGACACCGAGGCCCGGATGGTGTTCCACCTCGGCCCGCTCGCCCCCCGCCCCGAGCTCGGCCACGTGGACACCGAGGAGACCGGCGCCGCCGGGCCGCCGGAACACGCCAAGGTGGCCTCGTGACCCGGCGCGTCGCCGTCACCGGGATCGGCGTCGTCGCGCCCGGCGGGGTCGGGGTCCGGGCGTTCTGGGAGCTCCTCACCGCCGGCCGCACCGCCACCCGGGGCATCACGCTCTTCGACCCCACCGGGTTCCGCTCCCGGATCGCCGCCGAGGTCGACTTCGACCCGGCGGCCCACGGGCTGAGCCCGGCGGACATCCAGCGGGCCGACCGCTACGTGCAGTTCGCGATGGTCGCGGCGGACGAGGCGATCGCCGACGCGGGCCTGGACCTGGCCGCCGAGGACCCGTGGCGGATCGCCGTCTCGCTCGGCACCGCCGTCGGCGGCACCACCCGACTGGAGCACGACTACGCTCTGGTCAGCGCCGGCGGCGCCCGCTGGGACGTCGACCACCAGCGGGCCGAACCGCAGCTGCACCGGGCCTTCGCGCCCAGCACGCTGGCCTCCACGGTCGCCGAGCGCACCGGCGCGCACGGCCCGGTGCAGACCGTCTCCACCGGCTGCACCTCCGGCCTCGACGCGATCGGCTACGGCTTCCAGGCCGTCGAGGAGGGGCGCGCCGACATCTGCATCGCCGGCGCCTCCGACTCGCCGATCTCGCCGATCACCGTCGCCTGCTTCGACGCCATCAAGGCCACCAGCGAGCGCAACGACGACCCGGAGCACGCCTCCCGGCCCTTCGACGCCCACCGGGACGGCTTCGTCCTCGGCGAGGGCGGCGCCGTCCTGGTGCTGGAGGAACTGGAGCACGCCCGCCGCCGCGGCGCCCGGATCTACGGCGAGATCGGCGGCTTCGCCACCTTCGGCAACGCCTACCACATGACCGGCCTCACTCAGGAGGGGCTGGAGATGTCCCGGGCGATCGACGACGCGCTCGCCCACGCCCGGGTGGACCGCACCGACGTCGGCTACGTCAACGCGCACGGTTCGGGCACCAAGCAGAACGACCGGCACGAGACCGCCGCCGTCAAGCGCTCGCTCGGCGCCCACGCCTACCGGACGCCGATGAGCTCCATCAAGTCGATGGTCGGGCACTCGCTCGGCGCGATCGGCGCCATCGAGGTGGTCGCCTGCACCCTGGCGCTGGCCCACGGCGTGGTGCCGCCGACCGCCAACTACGAGACTCCCGACCCGGAGTGCGACCTCGACTACGTGCCGCGCACCGCGCGCGAGCTGCCGCTGAGCCACATCCTCTCGGTCGGCAGCGGATTCGGCGGATTCCAGTCCGCCGTCGTGCTCAACAGAACGGGGTGAGTGTCATGACGTCACGTCAGCAGGGCCGCCGGGCGGTGGTCACCGGCCTCGGCGTGGTGGCGCCGAACGGCGTTGGGGCCGACGCCTTCTGGAAGGCCACCAGGCAGGGCGTGAGCGTCCTCGACCGGATCACCCGCGAGGGCTGCGACGGGCTGCCGCTGCGCGTCGCCGGCCAGGTGCGGGACTTCGACCCGCGGGCCGCGATCGACAGCCGGTACCTGGTGCAGACCGACCGGTTCACGCACTACGCGATGGCCGCCGCCGACCTGGCGGTGGCGGACGCCGGGTTCCACCCCGACCCCGAACATCCCTTCGCGGTCGGGGTGGTGACCGCGGCCGGCTCCGGCGGCGGCGAGTTCGGCCAGCGCGAGCTCCAGCAGCTCTGGGGCCAGGGGCCGCAGTTCGTCGGCCCGTACCAGTCCATCGCCTGGTTCTACGCGGCCAGCACCGGCCAGATCTCGATCCGCGGCGGCTACAAGGGCCCGTGCGGGGTGGTCGCCAGCGACGAGGCCGGCGGCCTGGACGCGCTCGCGCACGCGGCCCGCACGATCGAGCGCGGCACCGACGCGGTGGTGGCCGGCGCCGCCGAGGCACCGCTGGCGCCGTACTCGATGGTCTGCCAGCTCGGCTACCCGGAGGTCAGCCTCGCCGGGCAGCCCGACCGGGCCTATCTGCCGTTCACCGCGCAGGCCTGCGGCTTCGCCCCCGCCGAGGGCGGCGCGATGCTGCTGCTGGAGGACGAGCAGGCGGCCCGGCGGCGCGGCGCCGCCGTCCGGGCCCACCTGGCCGGACACGGCTCCACCTTCACCGGGGCCTCCCGCTGGGAGGAGTCCCGCGAGGGGCTGGCCGCCGCGATCCGCATCGCGCTGGACGAGGCCAGGATCGCGCCCGAGGAGATCGACGTGGTCTTCGCGGACGCGCTCGGCGTCCCGGCCGCCGACCGGGCCGAGGCGCTCGCACTGGCCGACGCGCTCGGCCCGGCGGCCGAACGCGTCCCGGTCACCGCCCCCAAGTCCGGTACCGGACGGGCCTACTGCGGCGCGCCGCTGCTGGACGTGGCGGCCGCCGTCCTGGCCATGGAGGACGGCGTGCTGCCGCCCACCCCGAACGTCACCGAGGTCAGCCACGACCTCGCCCTGGTGACCGGCCGCGCCCGTCCGGCCGAACTGCGCACCGCACTGGTGCTCAGCCGCGGGCTGATGGGTTCCAACTCCGCGCTGGTGCTCCGGTGCGGAGACCGGCCCTGAGACCGCACCCGCAATTCCACCGAAGGGACACCCCGTGAGCAACACCCTCAGCTATCCCGAGCTGGCCGCCCTGATCCAGGCCCGGGCCGGCGTCACCGTCGACCCGCTCCACCTGGAGCGTCCGGGCGCGCAGTTCGACGAGTTCGGCGTCGACTCGCTCGGCCTGCTCGGCGTCGTCGGCGAACTGGAGAACCGGCACGGCCTCAAGGTCACCTCGGGCGCCGAGTCCGCCAAGACCCCGGCCGAGTTCCTGGAGCTCGTCAACACCTCCCTCCTCTCCCCGAAAGCTGGTGCCTGAGATGCCCGGACACACCGACAACGAGATCGTCATCGCCGCCCCCCTCGACCTGGTCTGGGAGATCACCAACGACCTGGAGAACTGGCCGGACCTCTTCAGCGAGTACGCCTCGGTGGAGGTGCTGGAGCGCGACGGCGACAGCGTCCGCTTCCGGCTCACCATGCACCCGGACGAGAACGGCCAGGTGTGGAGCTGGGTCTCCGAGCGCACCACCGACAAGTCCTCGCTCGCGGTGCGCGCCCGCCGGGTCGAGCCCGGCCCGTTCGAGTTCATGGACATCCGCTGGGAGTACGCGGAGGTCCCGGCCGGGACGAGGATGCGCTGGATCCAGGACTTCGCGATGAAGCCCACCGCCCCGGTCGACGACCACGGCATGGTCAACCACATCAACCGCAACTCCCGGATCCAGCTGGAGCTGATCCGCGAGAAGGTCGAGAAGCGGGCGGCGGAGCGGTGACCGGGATGCACCGCGCCCTGATCGTCGCCCGGATGAAGCCGGAGGCGGCACCGGACATCGCCGAGGTGTTCGCCACGTCCGACCAGGGTGAACTGCCGCACCTGATCGGCGTCACCGGCCGCAGCCTGTTCCAGTTCGGCGACGTCTACCTGCACCTCATCGAGGCCGACCGCCCGCCGGGCCCGGCCGTCGCCAAGGTCATCGGCCACCCGGAGTTCCGGTCCGTCAGTGACCAGCTGACCGCCTTCGTCCAGGCCTACGACCCGGCCACCTGGCGCGAGCCGAAGGACGCCATGGCGCACGAGTTCTACCGCTGGGACCGCTGACCCCGTCCCACCCGTCCCGCTCGTCCTGGGCCCGCCCCCGGCCATCCGCCGGGGGCGGGCCCACGTGTGCGTCCGGATCGACCGGACGTGGCGTCAGCGCCGCCCGAGCCCGCCCGACGCGGCGTCAGTGCCACCCACGCCCGCCCGACGGCACGTCAGCACCATCCGAGCCGCCCGACGCGGCGTCAGCGCCTTCCCGGGCCTGCCCGACGCGGCGTCAGCATCGTCCCGGACCCGCCCGACGCGGCGTCAGCGCCTTCGGGACGGACCGACACGCCGTCAGCACAGGACCGACTCGGCCCGGACCGCCGCGAATCCTTTTCACCCGTCTCACTGGGGCACCCGGGTGAACCGGGCCGGGACTCCACTCGAATCGAGCACAGTCCGTACCCAAGTCGCCACTCTCCGGTGGCGGCGGACGTCGCGGTGGTTGACGGTGAATCAGACGCAGTTCCCACGAATTCCCTTGTCCGGCGCCGTGCCGGCGATCGCGGGCCTGTGTATCGGAAGGATCAACCTCATGCGTTCTGCACGCACTCTGCTCGCCGGGGCGGCTGTCGCCGCCGTTCTCACCGTCGGCACCCCCATGGCCTTCGCCGACGGCTCCGCCGACCAGGCGAAGAGCCTCACCTCGCAGGACCAGTCCGACCGCGGCGACGAGCACGGTCGCGGCGACGACCGGGGCGACGAGCACGGCCGCGGCGAAGGCCGGGGCGACGAGCACGGCCGCGGCGAGGGTCGCGGCGACGAGCACGGCCGCGGCGAGGGTCGCGGCGACGAGCACGGCCGCGGCGAAGGCCGTGGCGACGAGCACGGCCGCGGCGAAGGCCGTGGCGACGAGCACGGCCGCGGCGAAGGCCGTGGCGACGACAAGGGCGGCGAGGGTCGCGGCGGCGACAAGGGCGGCGAGGGCCGCGGCGGCGAGCACGGCCGTGGTGGCGAGCACGGCCGCAAGGGCCCGCACGGCGGCGTGCACGCCGGCGGTGGCGGCCTGGCGATGGTCGAGACCGGCACCACGCTGTCCGGTGGCGGCCTCGCCTCCGGCGCCGTCCTCCTGATCGGCGGCCTCGGGGCCGGCGCGTACGCGCTGCGCCGCAACCGCCGCAACACCGGCGCCACCATCTGACGTCCGGCATCTGACGCCGCCCCCACGCGCCTCCCCACCAGGGCGGCGCGCACGGGGGCGGCGGGTCGTTTTGGACCTTCTGGACCTTTTCGGGCCGTCACCGGCCCGGCTGCGCATGGGAATGGAGAAAGAGGAGCGATGGGCGGTCCCGTCCCTGGAATGTCCCGACTGCTGCGCACCGGCATCGGTGCGGCGGCGGTCGGTCTGCTGCTGATGTACAACTCGGTCGACACCACGCCGAGAGCCAACTCGGCGTCCCGCATGACCCGTCCCCCGGCGATCGTCGCGCCGGCCACCCCCCGCCCGTCCCCACCGGCCACCACCCCCGCGGACGCCCCCACGGACGCCCCCGCGGAGGCCCCTGCGGAGGCCGCCGAGGACCCTGCCCCCGCGCCACCGTCGCTGGGCCGTGCCAATCCGACCCGGCTGCGGATCCCGCAGATCGGCGTCGACGCCCCGTTCACCGAGCTGACGCTCGATCCGGAGGGCCAGCTCACCGCGCCGCCGCCGGACGACGACAACCTGGTCGGCTGGTACCGGGACGGCGTCTCCCCGGGCGAGCTCGGCAGCTCGGTGGTCGCCGGGCACGTGGACACCACCACGGGCCCGGCGGTGTTCGTGATGCTGAGCCAGCTGCAACCGGACCAGCAGATCGAGGTGGGGCGCGCGGACGGCACGGTCGCGGTGTTCTCGGTGGACTCGGTGGAGGCCTTCCCCAAGAACGCCTTCCCGGACGACAAGGTGTACGGCCAGACGCCCGACGCCCAGCTGCGGCTGATCACCTGCGGCGGTGCGTACGACAAGGGCCAGAAGGACTACTCGGACAACGTGGTGGTCTTCGCGCACCTGGATTCCTCGCACCCGGCCTGACCGGCAACGCGAACGACCGCCGCCCCCAACTCCCTGGGGGACGGCGGTCGTTCGCGTAAGGGCCGGTGCTCAGCCGCGCACGGTGGCCTCGAAGGCGTGCAGGTAGGGGTTGACCGGGTGGACGTCCGCGACGTCCAGTCCGGCGTCCTCCATCAGCCGCACCATGCTCTCCTTGGAGTGCTTGGCGCCGCCGACGTTGAGCAGCAGCATCAGGTCCATCGCGGTGGTGAAGCGCATCGACGGGCTGTCGTCGACCAGGTTCTCCACCACCACGACGCGGGCGCCGGGCCGGGCCGCGGCGACCACGTTGGCGAGGGTGCGGCGGGTGCTCTCGTCGTCCCACTCCAGGATGTTCTTGATGATGTAGAGGTCGGCGCGGACCGGGATCTCCACCCGGCAGTCACCGGGCACCAGCCGGGCGCGGGCCGAGAAGGCACCGCCGTCCTGGAGCCGGGGTTCGGCGCCGGCGACCACCTTGGGCAGGTCGAGCAGGGTGCCGTGCAGCGCCGGGTGCTTCTCCAGCAGGCTGGCCAGCACGTGCCCCTGGCCGCCGCCGATGTCCGCCACCGAGTCGACGCCGGTGAGGTCCAGGTACTCGGCGAGGTCGTGGGCGGACTGCCGGCTGGAGGCGGTCATCGCCTTGTCGAAGACCTTCGCGGAGTCGCCCGCGTCGCTGTGCAGGTAGTCGAAGAACTCCTTGCCGAACAGCTCGGGGAAGACGTTGCGGCCGGAGCGGACCGCCTCGTCCAGCTTGGGCCAGGCCTCCCAGGTCCACGGCTCGGTGCACCAGAGGGAGATGTACCGCAGCGAGTTGGGCGCGTCCTCGCGCAGCAGGCGGGACATCTCGGTGTGCTCGAAGCGGTCGTCGGAGGTCTCGGAGAAGATGCCGTAGCAGGTGAGCGCGCGCAGCAGGCGGCACAGCGGCAGGGGCTCGGTGTCGAGGGCGGCGGCGAGTTCGGTGACGCTGGTCGGGGTGTCGCCGAGCACGTCGGCGACGCCGAGCCGGGCGGCCGCGCGGACGGCGGCGGCGCAGGCGGCGCCGAAGACGAGCTCGCGCAGGCGCATCGCGGCCTGGGGAGTGGGGGGCGGTGCGATGGTCATGGGAGGTCTTCCTTGTCGACGGGGGCGGGGGTGCCGGGGGCGCGTGCCGGGGGCGGGTCGTACCGGGTGCGGGTGCCGCGGTTCAGCAGCGGCCGGACGGATCGGACCGCGCGCAGGTGTTGCGGGCGAACGCGTTCTCGCCGGTGTCGCGGTCGGCGATGTCGGCCGGGCTGTTGCCGCTCAGGTGGTTGTCGGCGACGGTGTTGCGGGCGTTGGGGACGCCGACGGCGCTCTTGAAGAGGACGATCCCGCCGGAGAAGTCCGAGCTGCCGACGTTGTCGTGGACCTCGTTGTCGGTGACCCGGGTGTCCTCGACCCCGGTGAGCACGATGCCCGCGCCCTGGATGGCGCCCAGCCGCGGGTTGGCCGGGCAGAACATGTTGTTGGCGACGACCCGGTTGCGACGCACGTCGAGGTCCCCGGCCCGGGGCACGCCCTCGTCGCCGACCACGAAGACGCCGGCGCAGTTGCCGCGGAGCTCGTTGTCCTGGACGGCCAGCCCGCGCAGTCGGCGGACGGTGACGCCGACCCGGTTCTCGGTCAGCTCGTTGCCCTCCACGACGGTGCCCCCGGTGTCGGGCGCGCCGCCCTCGCGGTAGGCGTAGTTGGCGAGGAAGACACCGGACTGGCCGTTGCGGGTCGCGCGGTTGCCGACGATCCGGGCCCGGGTGGAGATCTCCTGGCTGATGCCCTGCTGGGCGTTGTCGTGGACGTAGGTGTCGCGCACGGTCAGGCCGGTGGTGCCGCTGGCGTCGATGCCGTTCTTGCGGAAGCCGGTGACGGCGAGGGTCTCGATGGTGACGTCCGGCAGCGGGGCCGCCTCGGTGCCGTCCACGCAGAGGCCGTGGCCGGCGGTGGCGCAGGCGTTCTCGGTGCCGCCTCCGGGGGTGATCACGCTGTCCGCGCCGGCGCCGCGCAGGGTGAGGCCCGGGGTGGTGATGCGGACGCTGCCGGGGTAGGTGCCGGCGAGCAGTTGGACGGTGTCGCCGGGGAGGGCGGCGTCGACGGCCTGCTGAATCGATTCGCCCGGCTGGACGACGTGCAGGCCGTCGGCGGCGTGGGCCGCGGGCGCGGCGGCCAGGGTGGCGAGGACGGTGGTCAGGGCGGTGGCGGCGGCGGTGGCCGCGGCGAAGTGGTGGACCCGTCGCGTGGGCATGAGTGGTGACCTGTTCTTTCCGGCGCGCTCGCCGGTGTGCGGCCGGAGCCTGCCGGGCAGCGCGCTAGGTACGCGGTGTCTGTTCTTACACGGTGTGCTTGGTCAGTGACGGCCGGTGGGTGCGGCCGACTCGACGCTATGGGCCGCCGGGTGGGCCCGCCACCAGGGCTGGGCTGCGGGACTGACGGGGCGTCGGCCGGTGGTGGGACGGCCCGGCGTGGCGCGTGCGGCGCGGCGCGCTCCGAGCCGCGCCGCACGGCACGCCACCGGACCACCCCGGCACCACCCCCGGCACCGCCGGCCGGGCCGCGTGCCACCGCCGGCCGGCGGCGTGACATCCTCGGGGCCATGACCACCGCACCCGCAGCGCCCCTCGGCACCCTCCGCAACCCGGTCGGCGCCCACGTCCCGGTGGCCGCCCGCGGGCTGGCCGGCACGGGGCTGGCGTACGCGCGCCGGGTCGGCGCCGAGACCGTGCAGGTGTTCGTGGCCAACCCGCGCGGCTGGGCCACTCCGCCGGGCAACCCCGCGCAGGACGAGGAGTTCCGGGCGGCCTGCGCCGAGCAGGGACTCCCCGCCTGGGTGCACGCGCCGTACCTGATCAACTTCGGCTCGGACAACCCGGCCACCCGCGAGCGCTCGGCCGACTCGCTGCGGCACTCGCTGCGCCGCGGCCACGCGATCGGCGCACTGGGCGTCGTCCTGCACACCGGCTCGGCGGTCGGCACGGCGCCCGGCGGCGGCTCCCGGCGGGCCGAGGCGATGGCACAGGTCCGGGCCGACGTGCGGCCGCTGCTGGACGAACTGGACGCCCTCGGCGAGGACGCGCCCTGGCTGCTGCTGGAGCCGACGGCTGGCCAGGGCAGCTCGCTCTGCTCCCGGCTGGAGGAGCTCGCCGAGTACGTCGAGGCGCTGGACGGGCACCCGAAGGTCGGCGTCTGCCTGGACACCTGCCACGCCTTCGCCGCCGGGCACGACCTGGCCGTACCGGGCGGGGTGACGGCCGCGCTGGACGCCCTGGCGTCGGCGGCCGGGCCGGGCCGGCTGCGGCTGATCCACGCCAACGACTCCGAGGACGTCGTCGGCGCGCGCAAGGACCGGCACGCCAACATCGGCGCCGGGATGATCGGCGCGGAACCGTTCCGCGAGCTGTTCGAGCACCCGGAGACGGCCGGTGTCCCGCTGCTGGTGGAGACCCCGGACCGCAAGCACGGCGGGGACGGCACCGGGCACGCGATGGACATCGCCGTACTGAAGGAACTGCGCGAGCGGGCCGCCGCCCCCGCCCTGCCCGCCTGACCTGCTCGGACCGCCGCGCGGACAGCCGTGAGCCCGGAGGCCCACAGCGGCCCCCGGGCTCCGAGCTCGGACGGATCAGCCCTCGCTGTGCTCGTGGTAGTTGAACCAGTTGGCGTGCGGGCCGAACAGGCCGACACCCGCCGAACCGGACTCCAGGCCCTGCCCGGAGGACGGCACCGGCGTGTGGCCGAACGCCATGGCCGAGGTCGGCACGGCCACCACGGCGGCACCCGTCACGGCCACGATCACCGCGAGCTTGCGGATCTTCCCACGAAGCGACATCTACTGTCCCCTAGTTCGTCTCTGGTCCTCTGACCCGCGCCCCCGACCGGCCACGTCGACCGCCCGCAGGCTGGGCGACGCCCCACGGGGAGGCGCCGGGCCAACGTTTGCACACGAACGCGCACGCGCCGCGGCGCGCCGCAACCCGGCTGAGGCATCCGGGTGACGACATCCCTCCCCCGGGTGAACGCCCTCGGACACCCGGCCGCACGCCGAACGGCCGCGCCGGACCGGCACTGGACGAGCGCCCGTCCGACCGGCACTGGACGAGCGCCCGCCGGAGCGGCGCAGGACGAGTGCCCGTCCGACCGGCGCAGGACGAGTGCCCGTCCGACCGGCGCGGGACCGCAAGTCTTGCGGTGACATGCCAGGCCGACTGAACAAATCCCATCGATTTGGTACAGAGCGCCACCCGGTTCGAGCATGAACGGTGGCTCCACCGAGCACGAGCAGGACCACGAAAGGCGCACCACCCTCATGCAGACCAGCCCGGCCGCACCCCGGCAGGCGACCCGACCGAGCCCGCCGGAGACGCCGGAAGCGGTCACCGCGACACCCCGCAAGGGCGGCCGCTTCGGCCTGCCGACCGCCACCGCCCTGGTGATGGGCAACATCATCGGCGGCGGCATCTTCATGATCCCCGCCGCCGTGGCCCCCTACGGGACGGTCAGCCTGGTCTCCTTCGTCGTCCTGACCGTGGGCGCGATCGCCCTCGCGCTCGTCTTCGGGCAGCTCGCGCGCCGCAACCCGCGCACCGGCGGGCCCTACGTCTACGCCCGGGAGGCCTTCGGGGACTTCGCCGGGTTCCTGTCGGCCTGGTCGTACTGGATCACCACCTGGGTCAGCAACGCCGCGCTCGCGGTCGCCGCCGTCGGCTATCTCGACGTGCTGCTGCCCGTCGGCCACTCCATCGGGCTCAGCATCGCCGCCGCGATGGCCTTCCAGTGGCTGCCCGCGCTGGCGAACCTGGCCGGCACCCGCTACGTCGGCGCCGTCCAACTCGTCTCCACCGTCCTCAAGTTCATCCCGCTGCTGCTGGTCTCGGTGGGCGGTCTGGGCTTCTTCGACGCGCGCAACCTGGGCCCCTTCGACGCCACCGGGCACGGCTGGGCCGGCGGGATGACGGCGGCCGCGGCCATCCTGCTCTTCAGCTACCTGGGCGTGGAGTCGGCCGCGATGAGCGCCGGCCAGGTCCGCGATCCGGAGCGCAACGTCGGGCGGGCCAGCGTGCTCGGCACGGCCGGTGCGGCGGTGGTCTACCTGCTGGGCACGCTCGCGGTCTTCGGCACCGTCGCCCACGACCGGCTGATCCACTCCACCGCGCCGTTCTCGGACGCCGTGGACGCCATGTTCGGCGGCACGTGGGGCGGCACGGCCATCGCCGTCGCCGCGCTCGTCTCGATGACCGGCGCGCTCAACGGCTGGACGCTGCTGGCCGCCCAGGCGCCGTACGCGGCCGCCAAGGACGGGCTGTTCCCGGCCGCCTTCGCCAAGGAGCGGCGCGGCGTCCCGGTGTTCGGCGTCGTGACCAGCGTCGCGCTGGCCTCGGTGCTGACCATCCTCAACTTCGCCACCGGCGCCAAGGGCGCGTTCGAAATCCTGGTGCTGGTCACCACCTTCACCGCGACCGTCCCGTACCTGCTCTCCACCGCCGCGCAGCTGTACTGGCTGGTGCGCGGCATGCCCGACAAGGTCTCCGGGGGCCGGCTCGCCCGGGACGCGGTGCTGGGCCTGGGCGCCTTCGGCTTCTCCCTGTGGCTGGTGGCCGGCGCGGGTTACGCGGCCGTCTACCAGGGCGTGCTGTTCCTGTTCGCCGGGATCCTGGTCTACGTCTGGATGGCGGCCCGCCGCCGGGACTGACGGCCCGAGGACCGGGGCCGCGGCGGCTCGGAGTAACGAGCGCCTGACGTATCGTCACGCACCTTGCCGGAGGCGGCAGATGTGGACATCCTTGGCCGGAGGTTTCCCTCCCGGGCGGCTCCGCGCCATCGGCCGGGCCGCCCGCACCGGATAGACGGGAGGCCGGAACCTCCGCACCCTGCACCGCCGTTCCACGCGAACCTCCGTTTCCGTGAACCTTCGAGTACCGGGAGTGCCATGAAGATCCTGAGGCTGTTGACAGTCCCCGCCGCCGTCCTCGCCCTGACCGCCGGCACCG
Organism: Kitasatospora sp. NPDC058478; assembly: GCF_042720345.1. NCBI lineage: Bacteria > Bacillati > Actinomycetota > Actinomycetes > Kitasatosporales > Streptomycetaceae > Kitasatospora > Kitasatospora sp. NPDC058478. Next base: position 20,501 of record NZ_JBHXML010000089.1, read on the forward strand.
TCACCGCCGCCGCAGCGGCCCCGGCGCGGCCGGCCCTGAACGACGTCGTGGTCCTCGGCGTCGCCTCCAACGGCCAGACCGTGCAGGTCCACCCGGGTGACGTGGTCCAGGTCAACCTGCCGCCCTACCGCGACAGCACCGTCACCTGGCTGTCCTCCGTCCCGGCGACGACCGCGCCCTCGGTGCTGCCGCAGACCTCGGGCAGCACCGACCCCGACAACACCGCGCACGCGACCTTCAGCGCGGCCACCGCCGGGACGAGCGACATCACCTGGATCTGGCGCTGCGCCTTCCCGGACCGCGGCTCGGCCTGCCCGCCGTTCGTCTACTACCTGCGGACCACCATCGTCGTCTCCTGACCGCACGCACTCGAACGGCCGGGGTCCGCAGCCTGCGGATCCCGGCCGTTCGAGTGGGGGCGAAGGTCACCCGGGCCCGTGGTCCCGCTCACCGGGAAGCCCCGCCTCGGACACGTTCACCGCGACGGCCTCCGGGCGCCCGGCGGCCGATTCCGCGAAGCGGGGGCGCGGGGCGTCCGGCGGCTGGAGGGTGAGGACGTGGTCGGCCAGCGGGAGGAAGGCCGGGTCGTGGGTGATCAGGATCGTGGTGCGGCCCGCCATCAGGCGGCGCAGCGGGGGGATCAGCTGCTGGACGGTCTTCGGGTCCAGGCCGGTGGTCGGTTCGTCCAGGACGAGGACCGGCGCGCCGCGCAGGAAGGCCCGGGCGATGGCGACGCGCTGGGCCTGCCCGCCGGAGAGCTGGAAGCCCTCGTCGCCGATGACCGTGCCGTACCCCTGCGGCAGCGCGGTGATGAAGCCGTGCGCGCCGGCGCTGCGGGCGGCGCGTTCGATCTCGTCCTGCGGGGCGTCGGGCCTGCCGTAGGCGATGTTGTCCCGGATGGTCGCGTGGAAGAGCTGCGCCTGCTGGGGCAGGAAGCTCATCGCCCCGCGCAGCGAGGCGATGGTCAGGTCCTGGATGTCGACGCCGTCGAGGCGGACGGTACCGGCCTGCGGGTCCAGGAAGCGGACCAGGAGCTTGGCGAGCGTGGACTTGCCGCTGCCGCTGGGGCCGATGACGGCCAGGACCTTGCCGGGGCTGACGTCGAAGCTGACGTCGGACAGCACCGGGGCGTCGTAACTGCCGGGGTAGGCGACGTGGACGCCCTCGAAGGAGACCCGGCCGCGGACCGCGCCGGCGTCCCGCGCGGCGGGGCTCTCCCGGACCGGACTGGACAGGTCGTGGATCTCCAGCAGGCGTTCGCCCGAGGCGCAGGCCGCGCCCGCGAGCGGGACGAGCCCGGCGAGCTGCTGGATCGGCTCGAACAGCTGCGCCATGAAGGCGGCGAAGGCGAGCAGACCACCCAGGCTCAGCTCGCCGCGGATCACCTGGAGGGCGCCGACGCCCACCACGACCAGCCCCGCGAGCATCTGGAGGACGTTGAGGAGGGGCTGGTAGAGGTCGGACATCCGGGCGGCGGAGAGCTCGGCGTCCAGCAGGGCCTTTCCCTCGCGGTGCACCCGCTCGACCTCGCGCTCCTCCTGGCCGCAGGTGCGGGTGACCACCACGTTGCGCAGCGTCTCCTCCAGCAGCGCGGTGACGCCGCCGGCGCGGCGCTGGACCTGCCGCTCCCGGATGCGGATGCGGCGCCCGAAGAAGCCGGTGGTGAAGATGAACAGCGGCGCGACGATCAGCGCCGCCAGGGTGAGGGGCCAGCTCAGGTAGAACGCCGCACCGGCGAACAGCACCAGGCTGGTCGAGGCCACCGCGCCCTCGACCAGGCCGGTCGCGACCATCTGCTCGATCGTCGCGATGTCGGCGGTCATCCGGGCCACCAGGTCGCCGCGCCAGCGGGTCTCCAGGGTGTCGGGCGGCAGGGTGTGCAGATGGGCCAGTGTGCCGGTCCGGAGCCGGAGCAGGTACCGCTCGGCGATCCAGGTGCCGGTGTAGGTGCCCGCGAAGGTGAACAGCGCCGCCGCCGCGGCCGCGGCGAGCATCGTGCCGCCGAGCGGCCAGAATTCGGCGAAGTGCCGCGGCACCAGGACTTCGTCGATCAGGTCCTTGAACATCCAGACCGAGACGACCTCGCCGAAGGCGCCGAGAACGAGCAGCACCGCGCTCAGCGGCAGCCAGCGCACGTCCGGTCGGACCCACGGCCAGAACCGCCGGAACAGATCACGCAGCGAGATGACGGGCGAGTCCGCCACCGGCCCCTGGTCGATGGCCCGGTCGGCTGCCCGGTCCTCCGGACCCCCCATGGGCGTCGCACCGTGCATGGAGGAACCCCACTCAGGATGAGGGGCCGGCGGTGATACCGCCGGCCCCAGGGATGGGTGTCATGCCGGGCTGTTAAGCACAGCCCGGACCGCCCTTATCTGTCACCAGAAGCCAAACCGACGACGGCGGCCGTGGCGACGGCGGCGACGGTCACGTTCACGTCCGCGACCGCGGTCCCTGCGGTTGAAGTAACTCATCACGACTCCATTTCTTCCCTTGCATTGGCACGCCGCACGTCCACGGCCGACGCCGACGGCGCGGACCCGGGGAGCACGACAGAGACTGCCGTTGCCGTGAGACAGCCCTAAGCGGCGGGCACGTCAGGGATGTGCCTGCCAGAGCCGTTCTCACATCTCCAGTATCCGCCTGACGCCCCGGCTCGCAGCTTCTGGACGGCAACCGCGAACGGTCCTCGGCATGCGAAGGGCCCCCGGACGCGGCCGCCCGATCACCGCCCCGGCGGCCGGATCCGACCCTCCCGCCCGGCCCCCCGACGAGCCGGGTCGGGCGAGGATCCGCCCGGTCGACTCCTCGACTGACCCGCCGTCAAGTGCCGTTCGTCCGGCGTCTCGAAACAGCCACCCCCGCGCACCGAGCGCCGCCGCCCACCGGTCGACCGCAGGCCCCCGCGACGACGGCTTCGGCGCGAGCCCCCGGCCCTCGCGCCCCTCCCCGAAGACCCCCGCCCGGGCCGCCGACCCCGCCCGCCGAGGCCTACCCGGATGGCGCAGCCGACCGACGGGGCGGGGGTGCGCACCCCCGCGCGGCGAGAGGCGAGACCCCGCGTCGAGCCCCGCGGAAACCACCGGAACGACGCCCCGGCACCGCCGACGCCACGGCAGGTCCGCCTTGAGGAGGCGCCCCGGAGCCGCCTTCCGGGCGACTCCGGGGCCGCGCGAGAACCCGAAGCGACTGCGTTCGGGTGACGGCGCCACCATCGGCGCCACCATCAGCCCCCCGCCCCACTCCCCGCCCACTCCCCGGCCCGCCCGCCGGCTGCCCGTGTTGCTCGGCCCCTCAGTGGCCGCGCCGGTATCGCAGCTACGGGGCGGCGTTCCTCGTCACAGGAGCCTTCGTCCGGGATGCCCCTTTCCCTGGAGGGTGCTCCGAAGGAGACGCCGATGTGGTGGGGGTGGTGGGGGCGGTCGTCGGCTCGGGCAACTGGGTGGGTGAGGCCGAGGGCGAGTAACTCGGCGACGGCGCCGCGGCGGGCGAGGAGACCTCAGGGGTCGGGGTCGGGGTCGGAGTCGGGATCGGGGTCGGTTGTACCGGCACCGGCGTCGCCGGGTACGAGCCGCCTCCGCCCCCGTTCGTCGAGGGGCCGCCGAGATGGCCCGCCACCTCGACCACGCCGCCGCAGGCGAGCAGCACCGCGGCCAGCACGGACAGCCCGGCGGAGGCCCTCAGCGCCCGGGGCGCCGTGGTACGCGGGTCGGTGTCCACGCTCAGTCCACGTATTCCTGGGCGACCTGCACGTACTCGAAGCCCTTGACGTCCGTGGCGATGTGCATCTGACCGGTTTGCGAGGAGGCGATCAGGGTGTTGAGCAGGCCGGTGATCGCCCCGCTCAGCGCCGACTCGGTGTCCGAACCGTCGGCGATGAACAGCGCCTTGGTCGCCACCTCCTTCAGCACGTCGCGCCTGGCGGCGCCGAAGCCGTAGGCGATCACGTGCGGGTGGCGCGGCCAGTTCCGGTCCACCAGCGTGCGGAAGGAGTCCTGCCACCTCGCGTCGGTCGGGGCGCCGTCGGTCAGGAAGAAGACCGCCGGCCGCAGCACGCTGTACTGCTGCGCCCGCAGGCTGCTGACGTCCTGTTCGATGCTCTGCCGCAACTGGTCGAAGGCCTTGCCGTACTCGGTGCCCCCGCCGCAGATCACTTCGGGCATGCTCGGGACCTGCTCCATGTCCGACATCGGGATCACCACGTGCACGTCGGTGGAGAAGGCGACCACGCTGACCCTGGCGAACTCCGAGACGCGCGGATTCGTCGCCAGGTTGTAGTGCAGACGCGAGAGGGTCGCGTTGAGCACTGCCTCGTGCGGCTTCATCGACGAGGAGGCGTCGATCACCACGTAGGTGGGCAGGCAGAGTGACATTGTGTGCACCTCTGAGCTAGTGGTTGGAGGCGATGACGATGACGATGACCAGGATCACGACGAAGGCGAGCACCCAGATCCACTTGGTGGACGAGCCGGTCTCGGGCTTCTGCTGCTCCTCGACCGTGCTGATGCGGGCGACGGCGGGGGGCTCCGGGGTCGTGTGCGGCACGGGCTGCGGAAGCACCACCGTCGGCTGCTTCGGGGGCAGTTGGGGCAGCGGCGTACGTGTCGGACGCGGCACGGCCCTGAGGTAGGGCCCGTTGTTCAGCGCCTGGTTCAACTGGGCGGCCGCGGGCCGTCGCTCCCGGTCGGTCGCGAGCAGCATGTCCAGCAGGACCTCGGAGACGGCGGGCTGGTTCAGCCAGTGGGACGCGGCGACGCCGTGGAAGGTGCTCGCGTCGCGCCGGCCGGTCATGCACTTGGCGACGAGCAGGGCGAGCCGGTAGCGGTCGGTGTACTGGTCCGCGTCGGAGCCCGGCGGCGTGAGCGGGTCGGCCCAGTTCGGCTGGTGGATGTCGGGCATCTTCTTCGGCTGGCAGCCGTCGACGTCGATCAGGTAGACGGAACGCCCCTCCGGGCTCCAGAAGGCGTTGGAGAACGACCAGTCCGAGTAGACCAGGCCCAGGCCCTCCAGGATCGCGGCGAGTTCCGTCAGCCGGCGGCAGGCAGCCAGTCGGCCCTCGAAGCCGGGGCACGGCAGGCCGACGCGCCGGATCGACTCGTCGGACTTCGCCAGCCAGTCGATCTCCAGGAACCGGCGCTCGCTGAACTTGCCGCGCCGCAGCTCGGAACGGTACTGCTCGGGCGCCATCGGGATCACGCACCCGACGGCCGGGTTCCCCGGCTCGCGGATCCGGGCCGCGGGCCAGCACGTCCCGGCGTACAAGCTCGCCCGCTCCGCCTCCGGCAGCGTGTCCGGAGCCGAGATCAGCAGGTCGATCCGGTGGCCGTCCTCCTGGTGCGGGCCGGGCCGGTAGAGCTTGGCCAGCCAGCCCGGATGGTCCGTCAGCGGCCGTACGGCGACGGCCTGGCCGTTGTGTTCGGAGATCGGCTCGGCGAGCGGTCCGAGATCGCCGAGGCCCACGGTCCTCGGCAACGCCCAGCCCCGCGGGTCCACCGCCGGGGCGCCGCCGCCGGCGACGGGATCGGAGTCGGTCATGTCCCGCTGCCGTTCCACACCACGACGGCGGTGCGGTCGTCGAGGCACTGCGGTGCGTCGAAGCCGACGTCGGCGGTGAACCGGGTGGCCGGGACCGGCGAGCGCCAGGCGTTCGCGAAGTACTCGTTGACGTTGCCCGCCCGGTCCGCCCACGCGTCGCCGATCCCGTCCGTGACCAGGGCGAGGGCGGCACCGGCCGCCAGGGTGACGTAACCGTCCACGGCCAGGTGCGGCGTGTCCGGCAGTCGGCCGGCGACCTCGTTCGAGACCACCGCGGCCGCGCGGTCCTTGGCTTCGCCGGCGGAGAACTGCCACAGCGGGACGCGCGGGTCGAGTGTCCAGGCCGAACTGTCACCGAGCCAGCCGACCCATGCCCGCGCCACGCCGTTCGCGTCCGGCTCGGCGATCACCGCGGTGATCAGCACGGTCGCCAGGTGCGAGGTGCCGACGCCGCGTCCGGCCGCGTGCGCGGCGATCGATTCCGCGACCCGCCCGTACAGCGCCTTGACGTCGAGCCGGTCGAAGCCGACCGCCTCGATCTGCTCGCGCAGCAGGGTGACGGCCTGGCTGGAGGCCGCGGTGGCCCCGATGTCGGACCAGGCCGCGCTGGACAGGCCGTCGGCCACGGCCACGATCGCGTACCGGCTGTCCGGGCTCCGCCCGATCCGGTAGGAGTCCTGTCGCGGCTCGGCGGGCTGGCCGCAGCGGTGGCCGGGCCCGACGACGGAGGCGGCGCGGATGGTGAGGGCACCGACCCTGGCTTCGTCGGCGGCGATGCCGTTCTGCACCGTGCGCTCCGGCAGCAGCCAGGGGTAGCCCTGTGCCCGCGCGCCTTCGCCGAAGCGGGGCACGCTCAGGTCGGTCGGCCTCTCGCGCAGGAACGGCCGGGGCCTGCCGGGCTGGGCCGTCGACACCGCCGGTGCCGCGACGAAGCGGCAGACCGGCGCCGTCGCGTCGGGCCGGGGCGCCCGTTCGGGCCGGTCCCGCTGCCGGGCGGGCGGCGCGGCGGCCTCGGACCCCAGTGCGGCCGCCGCGCCGACGACACCCACCGCCGCGAGGGCGAACGCGTTCACCAGCCAGCCGTAGTGCCGGTGCGGCGTGCCGACCTCGGCGAAGGCCCCGATGACGACGGCTGCGAGCAGCCCCGCCCGCACCCAGCCGTCCGTCAGGCCGTCCCGCCGGCCGTCGCCCCCGCTCACGGCCGCTCCTCACGATCGCGGGACCTCGGCCCGGAGGCAAAGTGCTGGTCACCGTGCTGCACCGCGAACACCTCACCGGAACCGGTGGCGGAGTTGACCTGGACCACGACGTCCGGCCGTTGCGCGGTCCGCAGCGTCGCCAGAGCTATGACGTCCTGGGCGAGAGCCGGGTCCCGGTCGAGCAACTGGAACAGGGCCTCGGTCCAGAAGTCCACGGCCGCGGCGTCGACCGCTCCCCTCGTGGCGGTCGACCCCCGCTCCAGCGCGACGGACAGTTCCCTGCGGCGGCTGCCGTGGGCCCGGGCGATGACGCCGCTCATCAGTCGCCTCGCCTCGTTCCACAGATCGGTGCCCATCGCGGACACCAGAGCGGTGGCTCCGCTCGCGGCCAGCTCGGCGAGTTCCTGGTTCATCGGCGCTTCAGCCCCGTTCGTTGTAGTGGATGTGCTGGCCACCTCGGCCGACGGCGAAGACCGTGCCCTTCCCCGTGGCTTGGACGAGTTGCTCCACGGCCCGCGGCTCGGCTTCCGCAGGCCGCTCGCGGGAGCCGGATTCCGGGCCGGGACCGCCGTGCGGCCCGACCGGGCTGCCCGGGTACCAGAGCCAGGCCCGTGCGGCGTACTCCTTGACCCGGACCTCGGCCGCGGTGAAGGCGCCGGCTTCGAGCCCCTCGTAGCCGTGCCCGACCGTCTCCTCGTAGTAGTGCTGCGAGAGCATCGCGGCCACCGGGGTGCCGTCCGGACCGTCCAGGGCCGCATGCCGCAGCGGGGGCGAGTCGAGCAGTCGGGCGAGCGCCTCGAACGGGGTGCCGGAGACCGTGCCGTCCGGATCGGGCCGGACCTCCCCCGCGTGCGCGGCGGCCCGTACCCGCAGCCGGGTGTCCGGGCCGGCGTGCCGGTTGTGCTCGCGGATCCGCGCGCCCAGCTCCGGCAGCAGCGGGACCAGCAGTCCGGCCTTGGGCAACCCGGCCGGGGCGACGAGCCGGCAGCCGTCGCCGGTGTCCACGTACGCGAAGTCCCGCCGGTCCAGCTCCGCGACGCCGAGGGCGCCGAACAGCGCGGACCGCAGCACGCCGCGGATCTCCTGCAGCCGCTGCTGACCGCGGCCCGCGGAACCCGCGATGTCGCACGCCAGCAGAGCTCGGTACTCGTACCTCGGATTCACATTCCCTCCGCGATCACGACGAGGGCCGGCGGTTCGAGGATCGAACTGCCGTCGACACCGAATTCCCGGTGCCGACACGATGGTTAACCAGAACGTAGAGGAGGGGTCCTCGGGTAAACCGGCTACTAATACGGCTTGTCCGGCTTCGGCCGGACGAGGAGGAGGAGTGACCGATGAGCAACACACGGATGCGCAGGGCCGGGGCCTACTGGCCGACGACCGGACTGCTCGGCCGGGTCGGCGAGGCCGATCGCCGAGTCCTGCTGGAGCTCGGCCACGGCGTGGCCTACCCGGCCGGTCAGATCACCATCCGCGAGGCCGACACCTCGGACTTCTCGCTGCTCCTGATCGGCGGCACGGTGAAGGTCACCGCGCACGCACAGGACGGTCGGGACGCACTGCTGGCCGTGCGGATGGCCGGGGACCTCGTCGGGGAGTTCGCCGGGATCGACGGTCAGCCGCGCATCGGCACCGTGACCGCCTGCGGCCGGGTGCTGGCCCGCTACATCCTGCCCACCGAACTGCTGGCGTGCACGAAGCAGCACCCCGCCATCGGGCTCGCACTCAACGCGAGCGTGGTGGCCAAGCTGCGCACGGCGACCAGCCGGATCGTCGACTTCACCGGTTGCGACGTGCTCGGGCGGCTGGCCAGGATCCTGCACCACCTCGCCGTCACCTACGGGCGCCCCGGCCGCAACGAAGCCCATCTCCCGCTGTCGCAGCCGGAGATGGCCACGCTGGTCGGCGCCGCGGAGTCGTCGATCCACAAGGCCCTGCGGGCCCTGCGGGAGTCGGGCGCGGTCGTCACGGGCTACCGCAGGATCACGATCCTCGACCTGGACCACCTCGCCCGGATCGCCGCCGCGGCCGAACCGGCCGGTTCACGGGCGATCTCACCAAACAGGTAAAAGCGCCGGGTTCCGACGACGGGTCGGCGCCAGCATGACCGAGTGCCGGAACCCGAGCGTTGGAGAGGACCGGAGAAACAGATGCCAGAGAACAACGGTGCTCCGGACGGTTCCACGCGAATCCGGGCGAGCGACGTGTCCGGAACGATGATCGTCGGCAACCGGAACACCGTGACCAACCTCAACATCACCACCGGACACGGTTCGGCCATCACCGTGAACGCGGGGCCTCCGCCCAACCCGGTCAAACGTCAGCCGATCTCCCACCTGCCGCGTTCCGCCGCCGATCCGCTGATCGGCCGGGAACGGGAGCTCCAGGCGCTGCAACAGGCCATCGGAGCACGCCAGTTGGTGCAGGTCTGGGGCACCTCCGGGGTCGGCAAGAGTGCCCTGCTGCGCCACCTCGCCCGCACCCTGCCGCGCGGGCCCGAGGGCGCGGCCTACATCGAAGCCGGCGGACGGACGGCCGACGACCTCGCGCAGGCGATCTTCGACATCAGCTTCGACGCACCGAACTACAAGCCGTCGCTGGAGGTGCTGAAGGAGCACCTGAAGACCCTGCGGCTGCGGATCTACCTGGACGACGCGGGACTCGACGAGAAGGACCTGCACCGGCTCTTCGACCTGGCCGAGCACTCCACGTTCGTCTTCACCTCGCAACGCCGGTCGTCGGTCACCGGCGTCCACCCGATCCGGCTCGACGGACTGGCGGCCCCGGCAGGGGTGGTCCTGGTCCAGACGGTCCTGGCCCGCGCGCTGCGGCCCGACGAAGCGCGGACCGTGACGGCGCTGTGCGACGCCCTGCACGGCAATCCGCTCCGACTGCGGCGCATCGCCCTGTCGGCCGCGACCGGCAAGGGCCTGCCGGGCATCGCCGATCTCCCCGCGCTCCTTCCCGCGCTGCTCAACAGGCTCCGGCCGGAGGAGCGGGACCTGCTGTACCTGCTCGGCTCGCTCTCCGGCGCCGAGTTGGCCGCCCGGCAGCTCAACGCCCTGCTCAGCCGGACGGACAGCGACGCGCTCGCCAGCGGGCTGGTGCGGCACGGCCTGCTGGTCGCCTCGGAAACCGGCTACGGGTGTCCGCCGGACGTCGCCGAGTGCGTGCTCAAGAGCCGGATGACGCAGTACCCCGCCGCGCCGCTCTGCCGGGCGCTCACCGCGTGGGTCCAGTCGCGGGAGACCACCCCGGACGAGGTCGCGGCCCACTTCCAGGCCCTGGACGTCGCGGTGCTGGGAGCGGAGCGGAGCGGACAGGCGCAGCTCGGCGTGGAGTTGGCCCGTGCCGCCTCGCCGAAACTGGCGCTCTCCCGGCAGTTCGACGCGTGGGGCAGCCTCCTCGGAGCCGGCTGGGCCGCCGCGAAGAGCGCGGGAGACCGCGCGGGCGAGGAATTCTTCCTGGGAGAGGCGCGCACCCGCCGCAAGGCGATCGGCCGGGCGGCACTGACGACGACCCTGGTGCTGGAGGCGGGGGTGCTCTGGCAGGAACTCGCCGCCCTGCAAGCGCACTCGGTGGCCCACCAGGCCGCCACGACGGCGATCACCGCCGTGCCGCCGATCGACCCGGCCACCACGGCACACGCCATCGGCCAGTCCCCGCTGATCACGCACCCGGCGGTCAGCCCGCCGACGGTCACCCACCCCGTCGTCCAGCCACCGACCGTCACCCACCCGGTCGTCCAACCGCCGACCGTCACCCACCCGGTCGTCCAACCACCGGCCGTCACCCACCCCGTCCCCGCCTCCGGCGCTCCGGCGCCCGTGCACCCGCCGGGTACACCGCACGTGATCGACCTGTCCCACTCCGCCCAACAGCCCCCGCCCGGGGGCCATGTGGTCGGCGCACACTCCCCCTCGCAGGCGGCGCCGCACCGAATCGACCTCTCGGGGACGCACCATCCGCACACCGCGAGCGCCACCACCACGTCCAGCACGGGCCACGCGGTCACCACCGCCGGCGCAGTGGCTGCCAAGGCCGGAGCAGCCCTCGCCGTCGCCTGCGTGGTCGGCGCCTCAGCCGTACTCGGTGTGGGCGCCATGGTCTACACCCAGAACCAGTCGGACCTGGCTACGCCGACCCAGCCCACCTACTCGCCGGCCCCGCCTCCGAGGGTCTACACCCCCGCCCCGCCGGTCTACACTCCCGCCCCGCCGGCCCCACCTCCGAAGGTCTACACCCCCGCCCCGCCGGCCCCGTCTCCGGTCGTCACGCCGGACCCCGTCGATCCCGTGTGCGCAACGGTGGTACCGGAATTGGGAAAAGAGACCCAGCAGTACAACGCCGACCTGGCCGCCGTTCACAGCGCCTTCGACTCGTACAACAACGCCGTAGACGCGTACAACTCACGACGGACCTCCACCGTGCCCGACGACAGCACGATGAAATCCCGTATCGACATCATCCTCAAAGACCTGCGCGCCAGCGAGTCCACGTTGCGGGGAGCCATCTCGCAAGCGCGGGACGGATCCGTGGTCTCCGACCTCAAGGGCATTCTGACCGCTCGCCAGCAGGAGGAGAGCCAGTTCAGCTCGCTTCGGAACAAGACCAGTACCAGCTACAACACGGCCAGCCAGGCTTCGGCATACAACTCGGCCTGGCAGAGTCTGGTGATCCACTGCACCGCCTGGTAATCCGCCACAAGACCGACCAGGAGAGGCCAACCATGCCTACGGAATCCACCCCCGGCACCATCCACGCCGGAGACGTCTCCGGCACCTTCATCGTGGGCGACAACAACCACGTGACGAACACGAAGCATCACCCCGAGCAGCCGCAGCCCCAGCCGCGCCAGCAGAACTCGGCCGAGGACCAGGCAGCCGTCTTCGCCGTGGAACACGGCACCATGCACGTCACCTACAACCACAACGCCGAAGCCGCGCCCGAGACGGAGGCCTGAGAAACGCGTCAGCCCCGATCGGCCAGCAACTCCAGGTCCTGGGCGTTCAGCGTCGCCGTCTTCAGCAGTTCCCTGATCAGGTTGACGCTGAGCGTCGAGCCGACCGGCTCGCCGACCTCGTCGCGCGTCAGTCCGCGCACGCCCCGTCGGCGCAGCCGTTCGCGCACGTCCTCGACCGTGTTGGCGACCGACTTGTGGGTCCAGAACTTGGTCACGTGGGGCGAGGCGTTGACCAGCCGGGCGGTCTCCTCCCAGGCCGACGGGAGCGGGAAGGCGTCCTGGCCCTCCAGGTAGCGCCGGGCGAGCGCGGTGAGCACCAGCCGCTCCTGGAGGGAGAGCAGGTAGACCGTCTCGGGGGCCGCGGTATCGGCGCCGCTCGTGGAACGGGGGTGCAGGTCGTCCCCGTCCATGACGCGGACCTCCACCAGGTGGGACCGCCGCTTGGACGAGTTGATCACCAGCGGGGTGTACCCGGGCCCGATGATCCGCTTGTGGCTGGTGAGCATCAGCACGCCGTCGGGCAGTTCGATCGGCAGATTGCCGGTGTTGACCAGCCACCAGTCGCCGTCCGTGCCGGCGCAGGTGAAGACGCCGTGCCGACGGCTGACGGTCGGGTCGTCGACACCGACCGGTACGTGCACGTCCTCGCGGTCGCGCCCGAACAGCAAGGTGTACCGGCGCGGCGGCACGGCGTACCCACCCTCCGGGCCGAGCACGAAGATCGTCCCGGGTGGCGCCGAGGGCACTCTGCCGGAAGGACTGCCCGGCGGCAGCATCTGGGGTGGGAAGTTTTCGTACGCCATCTCACATACCTCCGCCTCGGGTCGCGCCAGTGTATGAGCGCACCGGGAGGACCAGTCCTCCTGCGGGCATGCGGTGTGTCGAGCTTGCAGAACCACCAACTCCGCTTGTCCGGAGTGGACTTGCCCGATAGCCTGCCCGCCGTGAGCGAGATCAGCCGGCGAGCTGCTGCGATCGACGGCATGGTCGCCGAACCACTCGGTCCGGGCGATCCGCAGGAGATCGGCAGCTTCAGCATCATCGGCCTGCTCGGTACCGGCGGCATGGGCGAGGTCTACCTCGGGGTCTCGGACAGGGGCTACGCCGCTGTCAAGCTCGTCCGGCCGCGGCTGGTCCCCGGCGAGCGCTTCGAACGAGAGGTCGGCATCCTCTACCGTGTGCCGCTCGGAGTCGGACCTCGGGTGCTGGCGAGCGACGCCACTCCGGAACGCCCGTGGTTCGCCACCGAGTACGTCCCCGGGCTCACGGTGGACGAGGCGGTCCGGCTGCACGGCCCGCTGCCCGCCGAGGCGCTGTGGCTACTGCTGGCCGAGACGGCCGCTCAACTGCGGGCCGTACACGCGTCCCGGATCGCGCACCGCGACATCAAGCCCGCCAACGTCATGCTGGTGCGCGACGGCGTGAAGCTGATCGACTTCGGCATCGCGCGCGCCGCGGACCAGGCGAGGCTCACCAGGAGCGGTGGCAGCTACGGAACGCAGGGCTTCTCGGCACCGGAACAGCAGACCGGGGAGGAGGACGTGGCAGCGCCCGCGGACGTCTACTCGCTCGCGGCGCTCCTGCTCTACGCCGCCTCGGGTCGCACGCCCGGCGCCGCCCCCGACGTGGAGCCGCTGCGCGCCGTGGACGCCGACCTCGCCGCCCTCCTCGGGCCCTGTCTCGTCACCGCCCCCGGAGCACGCCCCACCGCCGACGAGATCGTCCTGGCGACGCGCACGCACCGGCTCGCCCCTCCCCCGTCCTGGCCGCCCGAGGTCATGTCACGCATCGGCGCTCGACGTGCGTTCGCCGAAACGCCGGTCGGCAAGCTGGAGACCGTCCCGCCACCGGATACGAGCACGGACCCGAACCCCGACGTCGGGCCCGCACCCCTCGCATCACCTCGCCGCCCGCGCAAGCACCTGTTCCTGCTGCCGGTCGCCGCGGCGACCGCCCTCGGCGCGGTCGCGGTGTTCGTCCTCAGCCCGTCCACCTCCCCGCAGCACCACGACGCGCAGGAGTCCGGCGGCGTGCAGGTCGCCGTCGAACCCTTGGCCGGGACGACGCAAGGACCCTCCGCGAGCCCGAGCGCCTCGATCTCCGCCACCGCCACCGCCACCGCCACCGCCACCGCCAAACCCTCTCCCCCGCCTTCAACCGCCCCGGCCGCCACCACGCGGGCACCCTCCCCGAGCCTGCGGCCCTCGACCTTCGCTGCCGCCAAACCCGCTACCCAGCCCCCGACCACCCCGCCTGGCGAAACGGCCACCCCACCGAGCACGGCCACCGCCGCACCCTCAACGGCCGCCCCCAGCCCCACCTCGTCATCGATCCGCGGCATCAACGGCAGCGACGACCCGGCACAGGTCAAGGGCTCCGAGGCGGACACCGACTGGCTCGGCCCCACCGCCGCCTGTTCCGCCTGGCTGGACGACAACGGCTCCGGCTCGCTCGCGGGCGTGCTCAACACCTCCCTGATCCAGACCTGCGTCGCCGAGCTCGCCCGCAGCGACGGCATCACGTACACCTTCCGCGCCTCCGTGGGCGCCGCGAAGACGAGCTTCGTCCCGGACATCGGCTACACGATGTGGATCTGCGTGTGGAACGCGAACAACCGATCCGGCGAGCAGTGCTCCGCTCGCTTCGGCATGAACGGCACCACCCCGGTCCGCCGGTGAAACGAGGCTGCCGCAAGGAGCACTCCCGGGCCACCACGCCCAGCCGCCCGCAGGCCCACAGCTCCCCCGCGAGCACCACCTGACCCGAACGGGCCAGGTGGGCAGGGCCGGATGACTCGGATGCCCCAGCCGGCGGGCGGACCAACCGGGCTGGACCTACGGTGCGGTGCGAGGGGGTCACCTGAACGGAAGTCTGTTACAGGCATGGCTGGGAAGTTCGAGCTGTACAAGGACGAGAGCGGGATGCACCGCTTCCGGCTCAAGGCGAGCAACGGGACGGTCATCGTCACCGGGGACCCGCACGAGAGCAAGGACGAGTGCCTCAGGAGCATCGAGTCGCTCCGCAAGCTCGCGCCGTACGCGGAGCTCAAGGAGGCGGCCGGGTCGCACTGAGGCGGCGCGGTGCGGGCGCGGGTCGGCGGTGCAAATCGCCGACCCGCGTTCGCTTCTACGACAGATCCCTTTGGCCGGGTGCACGCCGGGCGCGGAGAGAACACTGGCATGCGCGTCGTCATCGTCACCGAATCCTTTCCGCCCGAGGTCAACGGAGTCGCCCACAGCGTGCTGCGGACGGCCGAGCATCTGGTCCGCCGGGGCCACCAGCCACTCGTCGTCACCCCCGCACCCGCACGGGGCGCCGCGTGCCCGCCGCACACCTTCGGCGGCTCCGAAGCGGTGGAGCTGCCGGTGGTGCGCATTCCGTCGGTGCCGCTGCCCGGGTACCCGCAGGTGCGGATCGCGCTGCCGAGCCGGCAGTTGGCGGCCGCCGTCGCCGGGCACCGGCCGGACATCGTGCACCTGGCCAGCCCGTTCGTGCTCGGCGCGCGCGGGATGCAGGTCGCGGCCCGCCTCGGCGTCCCCGCCGTGGCCGTCTACCAGACCGACCTCGCCGGGTACGCGCACGCCTACCGGGCCGGGCGGGGCCTCGGGGAGGCGGCCGCCTGGCGGCGGATCCGGGCCGTGCACCGGGCCGCGGCCCGGACGCTGGCGCCGTCCACCCCCGCCGCCCAGGACCTCACCGCGCACGGAGTGCCCCGGGTGCAGCTGTGGCCGCGCGGGGTGGACTCGGTGCGGTTCCACCCCCGGCACCGGGACGAGGCGCTGCACCGGGCGCTCGCCCCGGGCGGCGAGGTGCTGGTCGGGTACGTCGGGCGGCTGGCGCCCGAGAAGCGGGTCGACCTGCTGACCGCCGCGTCGGCCCTGCCCGGGGTGCGGGTGGTGGTGATCGGGGACGGGCCGTCCGGGCCCGGGCTGCGGGCCTCGATGCCCGGCGCGGTGTTCCTCGGCCGCCGGACCGGCGAGGAACTGGCCCGCTGTTTCGCGACCCTGGACGTGTTCGTGCACACCGGCCCGCTGGAGACCTTCTGCCAGACCATCCAGGAGGCGATGGCGAGCGGCGTGCCGGTGATCGGCCCGGCCGCCGGCGGCCCCCTGGACCTGGTCGCGCACCACCGGACGGGCCTGCTGGTGCCGCCCCGGGACGGCGCCGCGGTGGCCCGGGCGGTGGCGGAACTGGCCGCCGACCCCGGGCGGCGGGCCGCGTACGGGCGCGCCGGACGGGCCGAGGTGACCGCGCGGACCTGGGAGGCGGTCGGCGACCTGCTGCTGCGGCACTACGCGGAGGTCCTCGCCGAGCACCGGGGCACACCGGCGGCTCCCCCTGCCGCTCCCCCGGCGGTCGTCGAGCCGGTCGCCGTCGTGGAGGAGCTGCCGGCATGACGGACACCGCCGACCGCGAGCCGCTGACCATCGTGCGGCTCGCGAACTTCGTCACCCCGGTCTCCGGGGGCCTGCGCACCGCGCTGCGCCACCTCGGCGCCGGCTACCTGGCCGCCGGGCACCGGCCGGTGCTGATCGTACCCGGGGAGCGGCGCAGCGAGGAGGAGGGCGAGCAGGGCCTGGTGGTCACCCTGCCCGGACCGGTGCTGCCGGCCAGCGGCGGCTACCGGGTGCTCACCGACCGGCGGGCGGTGGCCGCCGAACTGACCCGGCTGAAACCCGACCGGCTGGAGGTGTCCGACCGCACCACGCTGCGCTGGACCGGCAGTTGGGCCCGGCGGCACGGCGTCCGCTCGGTGATGGTGTCGCACGAGAGCGCCGTCGGGGTGCTGCGCGCCCAGGGGCTGCCCCGCCCGCTCGCCGACGCGGCCGCCGACCGGCTCAACGCGGCGACGGCCCGTACGTACGACGCGGTGCTCTGCACCACCGACTGGGCGGCGGCGGAGTTCCGGCGGATCGGCGTGCCCAACCTGGTCCGGGCCCCGCTCGGCGTGGACCTGGACGCGATGCGCCCGCTGCCGCCGGCCGCGCGGGCCCGGGAGCGGGCGCGGTACTGCGGGCCGGGCGACGTGCTGCTGGTGCTCTGCTCCCGGCTCTCGGCCGAGAAGCGGCCCGAGCGGGCGGTCGAGGCGCTGGCCACGCTGCGGGCCCGGGGGCTGCCGGCCGTCCTGGTGGTGGCCGGGGCCGGACCGCTGCGGGACCGGCTGGCGGCCCGGGCGGAGCGGCTGCGGCTGCCGGTGCGCTTCCTCGGGCACCTGGGCCGGCGGGAGGAACTGGCCAGGCTGCTGGGCTGCGCGGACGTGGTGCTCGCGCCCGGGCCGGTGGAGACCTTCGGGCTCGCCGCGCTGGAGGCGCTGGCCTGCGGGACTCCGGTGGCGGTCAGCCGCTCCTCCGCGCTGCCCGGACTGATCGGCCTGGCCGGGGTGGCCGCCGCCGACACCGGGGCCGGATTCGCCTCGGCGGTAAGGGAGTTGCTGGCACGCCCGGAGCAGGCGCGGCGGGCCGGCGCCCGGGCCCAGGCCGAGCGGTACGGCTGGCCGGCCGCGGTGGCCGCGTTCCTCGCGGCCCACGGCGTGCGGAACCCCGGCACGCGCAACCCCGGCACGCGCAACCCCGGTGCACGCAACCCCGGTGCGGTGGAGGAGGGTTGGGATGAGCGTGCTCGGCACCGGGCGTGACCGGTCCGCGGACGGCCGGCCGGCCACCGGCGGGCCGGTGCGGTTCGTCGCGCTCGGGGACTCGCTGACCGAAGGGGTCGGGGACCCGGTCGGCGAGGGGTGGCGCGGCTGGGCCGCCGTCCTGGCCCGGTCGCTGGCACCCGAGGGCGGCGTCGAGTTCACCAACCTGGCGTGCAGCGGCGCCCTGACCGCTGATCTGACGAATCGTCAACTCCCCGCCGCACTGGCACTGCGGCCGCGGTTCGCGGCCGTGGTGGTCGGCGGCAACGACACCCTGCGGGCGGGCTTCGACATCCGGCGCACCACCCTGGAGCTGGACGCCACCCTGGGCGAACTCTCCAGCCACGGCGCCGTCCTGCTGACCGCCTGCCTGCCCGATCCGGGCACCCTGCTCCGCCTGCCCGCGCCGCTGGCCCGACCGCTGGCGCGGCGGATGCAGGCCGTCAACACCGTCGTGCACGCCCTCGCCGCCCGGCACCGGGCGGTGCACCTGCACATCGCCGAGCTGCCCTGGTGCGCGCAGCGCCGGCTGCTCAGCGTCGACCGGCTGCACCCCAGCGCCGAGGGCCACCACCTGATCGCCCGCGGGTTCCACGAGCTGCTCGCCGCCGCCGGCCACCCCCTCGGCCCGCCGCCCGTCGACACCCCCGCCGAGGCTCCGCCCGGCCGGGCCGCCGACCTGTGGTGGATGGCCACCCAGGGCACCCGCTGGGTCGCCGCCCGCAGCACCGACCTGCTGCCCGGGCTGCTCGCCCTGGCGGCGGCCGAAGGCCTCGCCCGGCTGCGCGGGTCCAGCGGGCGGCACGACGAGCAGATGGCCCGCGCGGCGGCCCAGGCCCTCGCATCACTGGGGTGAGGCGGCGCGGGCTCGGCTAGGGCGTGTCTGACAATTCCCGCCGGGCGCGCGACGCCGGGCATCCCGCCTGGACGCACCGGCGAAACGTCCAAGTACGGCCCAGTACGAGGA
>NZ_JBHXML010000090.1:0-37421 GCF_042720345.1 Kitasatospora sp. NPDC058478
CCACCGAGCCTTCGCCGACGCCCAGTTCGCGCAGCCGCAGGGCCGTCCGCTGGGCCCGCCGGTCGAGCTCGCCGTAGGTGAGGCGGCGGACGCCGTCCGGGCGGGGGGAGGTGACGGCGACGGCCTCGGGGTGTTCGGCGGCGGCCTTGGCGACGAGTTCGGGCACCGGGGTGTCGTGGTCGGCCCGCCGGTCGGCGCCGCTGAAGCCGGTGAGGATGCGGCGGCGTTCGGCCTCGTCGAGCATCCGCAGCCGGCCGACCGGGCGGTCGGTGCCGGCGCTGGTCATGGCGTCCAGCAGGTTGCGGTAGTGCGCGGCCAGCCGCTCGACGGTGGCGGCGTCGAAGAGGTCGGAGTTGTACTTGAACACGCAGTGGAAGCAGCCGTCCGCGCGGTCCTCGTAGGCGGACAGCGTCAGGTCGAACTGCCCTTCCTCCTCGGGGAGTTCGATGTACTCCAGGCGGTAGCCGAAGCGCTCCACGGCGACCTTGTGGGTGAGCAGGATGAACATCGCCTGGAACACCGCCGAGCGGCCGGGGTCGTGCTGGAGCCCCAACTGCTCGACCAGCAGCGGGAACGGGTACTCCTGGTTGTCCAGGCCGCCGAGCACGCTCTCCCGCACCCGGGCCAGCAGCTCGGCCACGGTCGGCTCCCCGGCCAAACTGACGTGCAGCGGCAGCGGGTTGACGAAGTAGCCGTAGACGGAGGCGAACTCCTCCTGGGTGCGGCCGGTGACGGGGCTGCCGACCACGATGTCCTGCTGGCCCGACCAGCGGTGCAGCAGCAGGTAGTAGGCGCTCAGCAGCACCATGAACGGGGTGGCGTGGTGCGCGCGGGCCAGCTCGTGGACACGGGCGGTCAGGTCGGCGTCGAGCCGGAAGAACGCCGAGGCGCCGTTGTGGGTCTGCACGGCCGGCCGGGGCCGGTCGGTGGGCAGGGCGAGGGCGGGCATCTCGGCCGGCAGGTGGCCGCGCCAGTAGTCGAGCATCCGCCGGGCGTCGGGGCCGGCCAGGAAGCGGTTCTGGTGGTTGAGGAAGTCGAGGTAGCGGGCGGCCACGGCGGGGAGTTCGGGGGTGCGGCCCTGGCGCAGCGCCTCGTAGACCTCGAACAGCTCCTCGATGAAGGTGAAGGTGGAGATCGCGTCCGAGACGATGTGGTGGACGGCCTTCATCAGGACCCAGCGGTCCGGTCCGCGCCGGAACAGCCGCAGCCTGACCAGCGGGTCGTTCGCGAGGTCGTACGGCCGCCGGTACTCGGCGACGATCAGCGCGTGGATCTCCTCCCAGGGGCGGCCCTCGACGTCGAACAGTCCGGTGTCGGCCACCGCCTCCGGGCGGATCCGCTGGACCGGCCGGCCCTCCTCGGCGGTGAAGGCGGCCCGCAGCCCGGGGTGCCGGGCGACCAGTGTGCGGAAGGCGGCGAAGACCAGCTCGGGGTCGAGCTCGGCGCGCACCTCCACCGCGCCGCCGATGTTGTAGGCGAAGCCGTCCGGGTGCAGCTGGCGCAGGAACCACAGCGCCTGCTGGTTGTGGGTGAGCGGGTAGCGGGCCTCGTCGGTGTACAGCTCGACCTCGGCCTGCTCGGGGCCGCCCTCGGCGTCGAGCCGCTCGGCCAGGCCGGCGACGAGCAGGTCGACCAGGTCGCCGGTGGTGCCGTTGCTGAGCAGCGCCACCACCGGCAGGGCGACGCCCAGTTCGCCGTGCACCCGGGCGCGCAGCTCCATCGCGAGCAGCGAGTCCAGCCCGTGTGCGCCGAGTCTGGTGTCCGGGGCGATCCGCTCGGCGCCGATCCGCAGCACGGCCGCGGCGGCGGCGGTGAACCGCTCGGTGACGAGCCGGTGCCGGGTCGGCGGATCCGCCGTGCGGTAGGCGTCCAGGAAGCCGCCGGTCTCGGCCGGGGCCTGCTCGGCGGCGCTGGCGGCCAGGTCGGCGACCAGCGGCGGCGGCGCGGGGTACCAGGCGAGGAAGGTCGGCCAGTCGACCACGGTGGCGACCAGCAGCTGGGCGCGGTCCTGGCCGAGGACGCGTTCGAGCACGGCCGTGCCGGCGTCCGGCGGGAGCGAGCTCATGCCGCGGGCGTCGCGGTAGTGGGCGACCAGGCCCAGTTCCTCGATCATGCCGGTGGCCCAGGGGCCCCAGTCGAGGCTGAGGGCGGGCAGGCCGGCGGCCCGGCGGTGGTGGGCGAGGGCGTCCAGGAAGGCGTTGCCGGCCGCGTAGTTGGTCTGCCCGGCGGTGGTGAGCAGCGAGGCGACGGAGGCGAACAGCACGAAGTGGTCGAGCGGTTCGTCGCGCAGCAGCCGGTGCAGCAGGTGGCCGCCGACCACCTTGGGGGCGTATCCGGCGTCGAAGGCGGCCCGGTCCATCTGCGGCACCAGCACGTCCTTGACCTGCCCGGCGAGGTGGAACACCCCGCGGATGGGCGGGCGTTGGCGCTGCCGGTAGTCGGCGAGCCAGGCGGCGAGGGCGGTCTCGTCGGTGACGTCGACGGGGGCGAGCAGCGGTTCGGCGCCGAGCGCCTGGAGTTCGCGCAGGAAGGCGATCCGCTCCCCGGCCGGGCTGGCGGGGTCGGTCCGGTACCACTGGTCGCGCTCGGGCAGCGTGGTGCGGCCGACCAGGATCAGCCGCCGGGCGCCGCGCCGGACCAGGGTGCGGCAGAGCAGCCGGCCGAGCGCGCCGAACGCGCCGGTGACCAGGTAGCTGCCGTCGGGGCGCAGGACCGGCGGCAGCGGGCGGGTGAGGCCCTCGGCCTGGCGGAGCCGGCTGGTGCGGCGGTGGCCGGCCCGCAGGGCGATCTCCTGCTCGTCCCGGGAGGCGAGTTCGGCGAGCAGCGCCTCGGCCTGGTCGAGCGGGTCGGCGGCGGGGTCGAGGTCGATCAGGGTGCCGCGCTGGGCGACGAGTTCCTGCTGCCAGAGCACCCGTCCGATGCCCCAGGCGGGTGCGCCGAGCGGCTCGACCCGGTCGGCGGGGTCGGCGGCCTGGGTGCCCCGGGTGACGATGTGCAGCCGGGCGTCCGGGAGGGCGGCGGGCAGGGCCTGGGCGAGGGCGATCAGCGCGTAGCCGCCGAGGGTGGCGAGCTGGTCGAGCCGGTCGGCCGTGGTGGTGTCGAGGGCGGGCTGGTCGAGGTTCCACAGCTGGACGACGGTGCGGTAGCCGGGGCCGAGGTCGGTGAGGAGCCGGGTGAGGTCCTCGGCGGAGTCCGGGCGCACGGTCGAGTGCCCGTCGCCGGGCCGGTAGCCGGTGCCGGGCCGGACCAGGTGGCAGCGGGCGCCGCGTTCGGCGGCCAGCGCGGCGAGGCGTTCGGCGAGGCCGCCGGCGTCGGCGAACAGCAGCAGGTCGCCGAGGTCCTGGTCGGCGGGCGCGGCCGGGGCGTCCGTCCAGGCGAGTTCGGTGAGCCAGCCGTCGATGGTGGCGAGGCCGACCGAGGCGGGGGCCTGCGCGACGTCGGCGACCCGGAAGCCGGTGATCCGGCCGACCGGGGTGCCGTCCTCGGTGTACAGGGCGAGGTCGCCGACGAGTTCGCCGCCGCCCTCGCGGGTGACGGTGGCGTGCGCCCAGATCGGCCGGTCGCCGACCTGGTCGAGCCGGACCTCCTCGATGGACACCGGCAGCCGCACGCCGCCGTCCTCGGGCGTGAGCAGCCGGGTGGCCAGCAGGGTCTGGAAGCAGGCGTCGAGCAGCACCGGGTGCAGTTGGTGGTCGGCCGCCTCGGGGCCGAGCCGGTCGGTCGGGCTGATCCGGGCCAGTGCCTCG
Source organism: Kitasatospora sp. NPDC058478 (assembly GCF_042720345.1). NCBI lineage: Bacteria > Bacillati > Actinomycetota > Actinomycetes > Kitasatosporales > Streptomycetaceae > Kitasatospora > Kitasatospora sp. NPDC058478. Next base: position 3,747 of record NZ_JBHXML010000090.1, read on the forward strand.
CCGGGGCTCGCCCACACCTCCTGGACGGCCTGGAAGGCGGGCCCGTAGTCGTAGCCGCGGACGGCCAGGAGCCGGTAGCAGTCGGGGCCGTCGAAGCGCTGTCCGCGCGAGCGGATCGCCTCGGCGTCCAGCGCCGGCCCGTGGGCGCGGCGCTGGCCGGTGCGGACCCGGCCGCCGGCGTGCACCACCGGTTCGCCGCCGGCCGGGGTGGAGGCGATGGTGAAGCGGGCGTCCTCCGGGGCGTAGCCGAGCTGGACGGGGGTGGGCTCGGTGTCGGAGAGGAACAGGGCCCGGTTCAGCTCGATCTCGGCGAGCACCACCTCGGTGCCGCCGGTGAGGGCGCGGACGGCCTGGGCGGCCATCTCCAGGTACCCGGCCGCCGGGAAGACCACCTGGCCCTCGATCCGGTGGTCGGCCAGGTAGGGCAGCCGCTCGGGGTCGAGTGCGGTGGTCCAGGCGGGTTGGGCGCTCGCGGTGCGGCGGCCGAGCAGCGGGTGGTCGACCTCGCCGAGCCGGACCTGCCGGACGGCGCTCGGCTCGACCCAGTACCGGTCGCGCCGCCACGGGTAGCCGGGCAGCGGCACCGGCCGGCCGGCCGGGTGCAGTGCGCGCCAGTCCGGTTCGACGCCCAGGGTGTGCAGTTCGGCGAGCGACCGGGTGAAGCAGGCGGGCTCGTCGGCGTGCCGGCGGATGGACGCCAGGGCGTGCGCGCCGTCGACGCACTCGCGGATCGCGTGGCCGAGCACCGGGTGCGGGCCGATTTCCAGGAACAGGCCGTGCCCGTCCTGGGCCATCCGTTCGACGGCGGCGCGGAAGCGCACCGGGTTGCGGACGTTGTGCCACCAGTACCCGGCGTCGAGTTCGGGGCCGCGGGCGAGGCCCTCGCGGGCGGTGAGGTAGAGCGGCAGCCGGGCCTCGTTGGGCTTGAGCGCGGCGAGCGCGGCGGTCAGCTCGTCCCGGATCGGGTCCATCCGCACGCTGTGGTACGGGACTTCGACCTCCAGGAAGCGGGTGAACACCTCCTGGCCGCGCAGGTCCTCGGCGAGTTCGCGCAGCGCGTCGGTGTCGCCGGCCAGGGTCACGGCGGAGGGGCTGTTGACGGCCGCCAGCGAGACCCGGGCGCGGTACGGGCGGATCCGGCGCTCCGCCTCGGCCTCCGGGAGGCCGACGGCGAGCATGGTGCCGGTGCCGGCCAGCCGCTGCTGGAGGCGGCTGCGGGCGAGCACCACCCGGACGGCGTCGGCCAGGTCGTACACCCCGGCCTCGTGGAAGGCGGCGACCTCGCCGGTGCTGTGCCCGACCACCGCGTCGGGGCGCAGGCCGTGGCTGCGCCAGAGCGCGGACAGGCCCAGCTGGACGGCGAAGTTGGCGGGCTGGGCGAGCCAGGTCTCGGCCATCCGGGAGTCGGCCTCGTCGCGGTGCAGTTCGTCGAGCAGGGACCAGCCGGCCTGCTCGCGGATCTCCCGGTCGCAGGCCTGGACGGCCGCCCGGTAGACCGGTTCGTTCTCGTACAGGCCCCGGCCCATGCCCCACCACTGCGGGCCCATGCCGGTGAACACCCAGGCGAGGCGGCGCTGTTGGCGCTCCCGGGCGCGGCCCTGGAGCACCCTGGGGTGCGCCTCGCCGCGCTCGTGGGCGGCCAGCGCCTCGTCCAGGTCGTCCTGCGTGGAGTAGACCACCGCGAGCCGCTCGGGCAGGTGCTGGCGACGGTGCGCCAGGGTGTGGCCGAGGTCGGCGAGCGGCACCCCGGCGGCGAGCTCCCGGCGGATTCCGGCGGCGAGTTCGGGCAGTCCGGCGGCGTCCTTGGCGCTCAGCGGCAGCACGGTGCAGGCCGGCTGCGGGGCCGGGGCGGCGGGCCCGGTGCTCGGCGGCTCCTCCAGCAGGACGTGCGCGTTGGTGCCGCCGAAGCCGAAGGAGTTGACGCCGGCCCGGGCCGGTCCGTCGTGCTCGGGCCAGTCGACCGGGGCGGTCGGGATGTCGAAGGGCAGCGCGGCCAGGTCGATGCCGGGGTTGGGCCGTTCCAGGTTGAGGTGCGGCGGGATCCGCCGGTGCTTGAGGGCGAGGGCGGTCTTGATCAGCCCGGCGACGCCGGCGGCGGCCTCGGTGTGCCCGATGTTGGTCTTCACCGAGCCGACGTAGCAGCGGTCGCCCGGGCGGCGGCCGACGCCCAGCACCCGGCCGAGCGCGGCCGCCTCGATCGGGTCGCCGACCGGGGTGGAGGTGCCGTGCGCCTCGACGTACTGGAGGCTGCCGGGCAGCACCCCGGCCTCGGCGCAGACCCGTTCGATCAGGGTGACCTGGGCGTCCGCGCTGGGGACGGTGATGCCGTTGGTGCGCCCGTCCTGGTTGACGCCGCTGCCGAGGATGACGGCGTGCACCGGGTCGCCGTCGCGCAGCGCGTCCGACAGCCGCTTGAGGACGACCACGCCGACCCCCTCGGCCCGGACGTAGCCGTCGGCGGAGGCGTCGAAGGCGCGCGAGCGGCCGTCGGCGGACAGGAAGCCGCCCTTGGTCTCGGCGATCGTGTACTGCGGCGCCATGTGCAGCAACGCGCCGCCCGCCAGGGCGAGTTCGGTCTCGCCGCGGAGCAGGCTCTGGCAGGCGAGGTGCACCGCGACCAGGGAGGAGCTGCAGGCGGTGTCGATCGAGACGCTGGGGCCGCGGAAGTCGAAGCAGTGCGAGATCCGGTTGGACACCATCGTCATCATGGTGCCGGTGGCGGTGTGCGCGGCGAGCGTGCGGAAGTCGAGGTCGGCGAACTGGAGGATCTTGTAGTCGAGGGTGAAGGCCCCCATGTAGACGCCGACGTCGCGGCCGGCCAGCTCGCCGGGGCGCAGGCCGCCGTCCTCCAGGGCCTCCCAGCTGACCTCCAGCAGCTTGCGCTGCTGCGGGTCCATGTGCTCGGCCTCGCGCGGGCTGATGCCGAAGAAGTCCGGGTCGAAGGTGTCGAACCCGTCGATGTAGCCGCCCCGGCCGCCGATCAGGCGGCCCGGTTTGGAGCGGTCGCGGCTGCCGAGCGTGCCGGTGTCGTAGCGGTCGGCGGGTGTCGCGGTGAGGCAGTCCCGGCCCTCGACGAGGTTGCGCCAGTAGGTCCGGTGGTCGTTGGCGTGTCCCGGCAGGCGGCAGCCGATGCCGGTGATCGCGATCCGGTCGCAGGGCACGGCGAAGGGCGAGGTGGTCATGATCCAATCCGAGGGTGATGGCGTGGCGGCGCGGACACGGGCGGAGGAAGAGCGGCCTCGCGGGCAGGGTCAGACGGACGGCTCGGTGGCCTTCACCTGGCGCCAGGGGTGCAGCAGGGTGGCGCCCACTTCGCCGGTGGCCGGGAAGGCGGCCGGATCGGCGAGGCCGACGGCGGTGGGCACCCGGCCGGGGCGCCAGGTGAAGCTGCCGAACACGTGGTCCCACAGCGAGAGGTCGGAGGCGTAGTGCCCGGCCTCAGCGAGGTCGGTGCTGTGGTGCAGTCGGTGGAGCTCGGGGCCGGCCAGCAGGTGGCCGAGGAGCCCGAGGCGGACGTCGATGTTCGCGTGAACGAAATACCCCTGCGCAAGAATGAATATTCCGACCACGAACACGGATTCCGCCGAGAAGCCGATCAGCGACAGCAAGAGTTGCACCACGGACTGCGCGACGAACACGTCGAGAATATGGTTCACGCCGTTGTTCGCGACATTCACCTTGTCCGGCACGTGGTGGACGCCGTGCAGGCGCCAGAGCCACCGGTTGTGGTGGGACCAGCGGTGGACGAGGTAGTCGCCGAGCGAGCCGACCAGCAGCGCGAGCGGGATCTCCACGGCGAACGGGAGCGCCGGACGGGCCGCCCCGAGCACCTGCACCAGCGCCGTCACCAGCCCCACCGCGACCGCGCCGCCGACCATGCTCAGCACGAAGTACACGGTGTACCAGCGCAGTTCACGCCCGCTCGGATGCCAGTCGGTCCGGTACGGGATCACCCGCTCCAGTACCGCCAGGTACCCGAGGACGCCGACCAGCACGAGGGGGGAGACCCGGTCGGGCTCCCAGTGGAAGTGCAGTGTGGCGACGGCCGTGCACAGCACCCCCAGGAGCAGAAGCGGATGAGCGAGCCGGCGTGCAATGGCGGACAGCACGCGCCCCCTTGGTTATTCGCGAACTAATGACTGGAAACGTCAGAGACTCTAGCGGGAGCGGTCAGCTGCGGCAGTCATTCGACGTGTTAACGCCATAAATAACCCGATCGGAGGAAGATCCGCGCACGAAGTTGACGCTAGAGCGGCGCGAAAGGGGCGCGTTTGTTCGTAGGCACCGGAGAAACCGGAGCGCAGCGAGGCCGGTTTCGCGCCGGGCGAGGTCGCACGCCCCCCTGTGGCGGGGTGCGGTCCGGACCCGAATCCGGCCACCGGTCCCGCGAGGGCGGCGCGGGTGGCACGGGGCGAGCGCGAACCGGGCGCGCGGGCGCGGGCGGGGTGGGCAGCGCGGGCGTGGGCAGCGCGGGCGGCGGCGCCCCTCAGAATCCCGCCAGCTCCGCCAGCCGCCACGCCGCGTCCGGCCGGTACGCCGCGAGGCGGTCGCGCAGGCCGCGCAGCTCGTACCCGACCAGGGCCGGCAGGGCCGCCGCCGGGGCGGTCTCCAGGGCGGGCCCGAGCAGTTGGACGGCCGTCTGCGGGTCGTGCGCGCAGGCGTGGCAGTCCGCCACCCGGACGGTGAACAGGAGACGGCTGGAGGGGAGCTGGGCCGGGCCGAGCAGGCCGAGCGCGGTCTCGGCGGCGGTCAGCGCCCGGCGGGCCAGCCGGGGGTCGTCGACGACCGCGGCGAGGTCGCGCAGCGCGGCGGCCGCGCCGGACTCCACCCGCAGCCGCATCGAGGCGATGGAGAGCCAGGGCGCGTCGTCCTCGTCCCGGGCGCCGATGTGGTCCAGGTGCAGCCGGGCGCGGCCGAGGTGCCGGATGGTGGCCCGGACGTCGCCGGTGAGGGCGTGCGCACGGGCCTGGCCGATCTGGCCCATCGCGCCGGCCCAGTGCCGGCCGGGGGCGGCGCGGCCGGTCTCCCGGGCGTAGCCGAGGGCGGCGGCCGGGTCGCCGTCCATCCGGGCGAGGGTGCTCATGTCGCTCAGCGCGGCGACCTGGGTGGCCTGGTCCCCGGCGAGCTCCGCCCAGGCGAGCGCACGGTCGAAGCAGGCCATCGCGGTGGCGTTGCGGCCGTCCTGCATCCGCAGCGCGCCCGCGGCGTGCGCGTGCTCGGCGGCCAGCCGGGCCAGCGGGCGGCGCTGCGCGGCGGGGGCGGCGGCGAGCCGGGCGAGCACGGCCTGCAAGGTGCGTTCGACGGCGGCGGCCAGGCCCGGCAGGCCGCCGGCCTCGCCGGAACGCAGGTGGGCGGCGAGCAGCCCGGTGAGGGCGTGTGCGGTGGCGGCGTCCAGGGGCGGCGCGGCGGCCGGGTTCGCGGCGCAGAACTCGGCGTGCAGCGCGGCGAGTTCGACCGGACCGGGGACGTCGCAGCCGTCGGCGCCGTGCAGCGGGCAGAGCAGGCCGTAGTCGGGCAGCCGGGGCGGCGGCTGGGCGGGGGCGCTCCAGCGGGCCGGGCCGCCGGGCCCGTTCACGGCCGCGGTGGGCAGCGGGGGCCGCAGCAGGGCGGGCGCGAGGGGCGCCAGGGAGGGCAGTTCGGCGGTCTCGGCCCGCTGGCAGGCGGCCCGCAACTCACCGCCCGCACCGAGGAGTTCGTCGATCCGGTCGGCGATCCGCGGGGTGACCCGGCGGGCGCCGTGCTCGATCTTGCTCACCGCGGTGTGGTCGTAGCCGATGCCGGCGCCGAGTTGGGCCTGGGTGAGGCCGGCCCGGCGCCGCCAGTGGCGCAGCCGGGCGCCGAAGTCCCGCCAGGCGCCGAGCTCCTGGGCGGGCGGGGCGACGGGTGGGGACGGAGGTGGGAACGGAGGTGCGGACGCCGGTGCCACGGCCACGCGGTTGCGGTGCACGGCTGCCTCCTCCGGTCGCTTCCCCCGGGCCCTCGCCAACCTTCCGACCATCAGGACGGTACTCGATGACACCCGGTCCGTACATGAGGTGGTCTCAACCACTCGGACAAAAGCCCAGCTTGACGGAATTTGCCAACCCTATGCATCGCGTGCACCAGCCATTGACCAGAGCATGACGCCGTGTGAGGGTTCCGGCACCCGAACGCGGACGGCCCGCACGGCCGTCCCCCAGACACGGCCCTGCGGTGCGCCACCAGCCATGCCGTCCGCGGTCGAGGACCCCCACATGCTAGGAGCCTCGATGCAACGCAGAGTTTCCACAGGACGGTTGCTGACCACGGCGACCACCCTGACCGTGCTGGCCGGCATGATCGCCGCCACGGCCGGGCCGGCCACCGCCGCGCCCACCCCCTCTCCCGCACCACCCAGCGCCCTCGCGGCAGCCGTCAACGCCGCCGACGCGGCCGCGGCCGCCGGCCTGGACGCACTGGCCAAGGGCCCCGGCGAGACCTACGAGCGCCGGGCCGTCACCCCCTGGCTCGGCGGCCTCTACTCCGTCGCGTACGACCGCAGCTACCGCGGCCTGCCGGTGGTCGGTGGCGACGCCGTGGTGCTCGCCGATGGCCAGGGCAAGGTCCGCGGCCTCCAGTCGGCCGCCACCGGGCCGGTCGGCGGGTCGATAACCCCGCAGGTCAGCGCGGCGAACGCGGAGAAGACCGCGCGCACCAAGCTGGCCGCGGTGGACTCGGTGGCCGAGCGCCGCCTGGTCGTCCGGGTCAAGGACGGCGCGAGCCGGCTCGCCTGGGAGACCGTCCTCAAGGGCCGTACCGAGAGCGCGCCGAGCACGTTGCACGTCTTCGTGGACGCCGCCAGCGGCGAGGTGATCGACAGCTACGACGATGTCCGGGCCGGCACCATCAACAGCAAGTGGAACGGCCCCGGCCCGCTGACCATCAGCACCACCAACTCCGGCGGCTCGTACTCGCTGCGCGACCCGAACCGGCCCGGCCTGACCTGCTCCGACTACAGCAGCGGCCAGGTGTTCAGCAAGTCCTCCGACTCCTGGGGCACCGGCAACCCCTCCAGCAAGGAGACCGGCTGCGCCGACGCCATGTGGGCGGCCCAGAAGGAATGGGACATGCTCCGCGACTGGCTCGGTCGCAACGGCCACAACGGCAACGGCGGCAGCTGGCCGGTCAAGGTCGGCCTCAACGACGTCAACGCCTACTGGGACGGCAGCTCCATCTCCATCGGCCACAACCAGAACAACGAGTGGATCGCCGCCCAGGACGTCGTCGGCCACGAGTTCGGCCACGGCATCGACCAGTACACCCCCGGCGGCGCCAACAACGAGAACGGCCTGGGCGAGGGCACCGGCGACATCTTCGGCGCGCTCACCAAGGAGTACGCCAACCAGCCCGCGCCCTACGACTACCCCGACTACCAGGTCGGCCGGCAGGTCAACCTGGTCGGCCAGGGGCCGATCCGCAACCTGTACCAGCCCTCACTGGTCAACAACGACCCGAACTGCTACTCCTCCTCCATCCCCAGCACCGAGGTGCACGCGGCCGCCGGCCCGCTGAACCACTGGTTCTACCTCCTGTCGATGGGCTCCAACCCGGGCGGCGGCAAGCCGTCCAGCCCCACCTGCAACAACTCCTCGGTCACCGGCATCGGCGTCAAGCAGGCCGGCCAGGTCTTCTACGGCGGCATGCTGCTCAAGACCAGCGGCATGACCTACAAGCGGTACCGCACCACCACCCTGACCGCCGCCAAGAACCTCGACCCGACCTGCAACTACTTCACCCGGACCAAGGCCGCCTGGGACGCGATCAGCGTGCCCGCGCAGAGCGGCGACCCGACCTGCACCCCGTCCGGCAACAACGACTTCTCGCTCGCGCTCGGCCCGGCCTCCGGTTCCGTCCAGCCCGGCGCCTCGACCACGGCGACGGTCTCCACCGCCGTCACCTCGGGCACCGCGCAGACCGTCAACCTGACCGCCTCGGGCGCCCCGACCGGGGTCACCGCGACGCTCAACCCCTCCTCCGTGCAGACGGGTTCGTCCGCGACGCTGACCCTGTCGGCCTCCTCGGGCGCCCCGGCCGGGACGTACGTGATCACCGTCACCGGCACCGCCGGCGCGGCCACCCACACCGCCCAGTACACCCTGACCGTCGGCGGCGGGGGCACCCCCGGCGGGCCCGCGCCCGACATCGACGTCGCCAAGGTCCAGGCCCACCTGACCCAGCTGAACACCATCGCCAACCAGAACGGCGGCAACCGCCGGGCCGGCAGCGCCGGGCACAGCCAGTCCGTGGCGTACATCAAGGGCAAGCTGCAGGCCGCCGGCTACACCGTGACCGAGCAGACCTGCACCTCCTGCACCTACCAGTCCAACAACCTGATCGCCGACTGGCCCGGCGGCCCCGCCGACCAGGTCACCATGTTCGGCGCCCACCTGGACAGCGTCTCGGCCGGCCCCGGCATCAACGACAACGGCTCCGGCTCGGCCACCCTGCTGGAGAACGCCCTCGTCCTCGCCCAGCAGAACCCCACCCTGACCCGGCACGTCCGGTTCGCCTGGTGGACCGGTGAGGAGCAGGGCCTCCAGGGCTCGCAGTCCTACGTCGGCCAGCTGAGCTCCACCCAGCGCTCCGCGATCAAGTCCTACTACAACTTCGACATGGTCGGCTCGCCCAACGCCGGCTACTTCATCAACAACATCACCTCCGCCGCCTCCGCACCGATGAAGGCCTACTGGGACTCCCTCAACCTCCAGCCGGAGGAGAACGTCGAGGGCCAGGGCCGCTCGGACGACTACTCCTTCCAGCAGGCCGGCATCCCCACCTCCGGCTACGCGGCCGGCGCCGACGCCGTCAAGACCTCCGGCCAGGCGACCAAGTGGGGCGGCAGCGCGGGCCGTTCGTACGACTCCTGCTACCACCAGTCCTGCGACACCACCAGCAACATCGACCCGACCGCGCTGAACCGCAGCGCCGACGGCGTGGCCTACACCATCTGGAAGACCTCCGTCGGCGGCACCACCCCCGCCAACGACTTCTCCCTCGCGGTGAACCCGGCCACCGCCACCGTCAACCCCGGCGACTCGGCCACCGCGACGGTCTCCACCGCCACCACCTCCGGCTCCGCCCAGACGGTCAACCTGACCGCCTCCGGCGCCCCGGCGGGCGTGACGGTCTCCTTCAGCCCGTCCTCGGTGCAGTCCGGCGCCTCGGCCTCGCTGACCATCGCGACCGCCGCGAACACGGCGGCCGGCACCTACAGCATCACGCTCACCGGCACCGGCTCCGCCACCCACAGCACCAGCTTCTCGCTGGTCGTGGGCAACGGCCCGACCAACCCCGGCGGCACCTGGACGCCCGGCACCACCTACCAGGCGGGCGACGTCGTGACCTACAACGGGGTCAGCTACCGCTGCATCCAGGGTCACACCGCCCAGGTCGGCTGGGAGCCGCCGATCGTCCCCGCCCTGTGGCAGGCCGTGTGACCCGTAGGGCACCCGCCTGACACCCCGTAAGCCGCTGCGCCGCGGTCCGTCGAGGGGGACGGATCGCGGCGCAGCTGTGCGCCGGACGCACCCCCGGGTCACCGGGCGTAACCGGGCCGCCACTCGGCTGACGTACAGTCGGCTGCGGGGCGGGCCGCCCGCCCACGACGGCCGACCCCCGAGGAGACTCCCGGTGACCACCGACACCCGCCCCGTACCGGAGCTGGCCGCCGACGCCGTCGAGCAGTGGCGCACCGAGGAGGCTGACCTCATCGACCTGCTCGCCCGGGCGCAGCGCGGCATCGGCGGCATCGCCGCCTTCCGACTCGGCCCCACGCCCACCGTGCTGGTCACCGACCCGGCCGCCGTACAGCACGTGCTCGGCCGCCACCCCGACCGCTACGTCAAGCGCTCGCACCGCGCGCGGATGCTGGTCGGCGACGGCGTACTCTCCGCCACCGGAGACGCCTGGAAGCGCCAACGACGGCTGCTGCAGTCCCAGTTCACCGGCACCGGGATGCGCCGCTACGAGCAGCGGATCGCCGCCGCCGCCCGCCGGACAGCCGACCGCTGGAAGGGCTACGCGCGCACCGGCGAGACCTTCGACCTCGGCGAGGAGATGCGCGGATTCGCCCTCGACACCGTCTGGCGGGCCCTCACCGGGCTGCCGTTGGACGACCGCACCGACCATGAACTCCGCTCCGTGGAACGGGTGGTGGCGGCCATGCCGACCCTGCCCACGGACGCCGGGGACGCCCGGGACGCCGTCGCCGCCGACCTCTCCCGGATCGACGCCGTCGCGCTGGCCGCCATCGACGCGGCACGCTCGGCGACCGACGTCGAGGAGCCCGGCGTGCTGCGGGTCCTGCTCGACGCCGCGGCCCAACACCCCGAGTACACCGACCGGTTGATCCGCGACGAACTCGTCACCCTGCTCGTCGCCGGGCACGAGACCACCGCCACCACTCTCACCTGGCTCTTCCTCCTCCTCGACCGCCATCCCGAGGCGCGCGGCGCGGACCCGCAGGCCCTGGTCAGCGAGGCCCTGCGGCTCTACCCCCCGGCCTGGCTGCTCCCCCGGCACGCCGTCGAGGACGACGTGATCGACGGCCACCGCATCGCCGCCGGCACCGACGTCCTGGTCTGCCCCTACCTCACCCACCGCGACCCGGCCCTGTGGCCCGACCCCGAACGCTTCGACCCCGCCCGCTTCACCGCCACCGGCGCCCGCCCCGCCCAGCTCGGCGCGTACCTCCCCTTCGGCCTCGGCGCCCGCGCCTGCCTCGGCACCCAGTTCGCCGTCCGCGAGACCATCGCGCTGCTCGAACTCCTGCTGCCCGCCCACACCGTGCGGTTCCGCTCCGTCCCGACCGGCTCCGCCTACAGCATCACCGTGCGACCCGACGGGCCGACGCCGGCGGTGCTGAGCTAACCGGTCGCGGGCGCGATCCCGGTCGCGGTCCCGGTCGCGGGCGGGAGGAAGTCGTCGGCCAGCTCCTCGCCGGCGAGGGCGGCGTCGACGCGGGCGTCGATGTGCGCGTGGGTGACCGGGCAGTCCAGCGGGCGGTCGCGGTGGCAGTCGAGCATGTGGGTCAGGACGGCCGCGGCGCGCTCCAGGCGGCGGGCGCGGGCCGTCATCTCGTCCCGCTGCGCCGCCAGCAGCGCCTTCCGCTCCGCCGCCTGCTCGCTCGCCATCACGGCGGCCGTCCCGGCGAGCGGGATCATGCCGTCCACGTGCCAGAGCTGGACCAGGGCGAGGCGTTCCAGGGCCGCCCGGTCGTACTGGCGCACCCGGCCGCGGCGGGCGGCGGGGGCGATCAGGCCGCAGTCCTCGTAGTAGCGCAGGGCGGGGACGGAGAGGCCGAAGGCCTTCGCGACCTCGGTGATCGAGTAGAGCTGCTCCACGCGTCGTCTCCTTCACGGTTCACGGCCGGCGGGTTGCACTCAAGCGCACTTGAGCGTGAAAGCTTAGGCAAGCCTAACTTCCTGCCGCAGCGAAGGGTTCGCCGCTCATGCCGCTCAGCACCGCCTCCGCCCCCAGCCGGACCTCACCGGGCCGCGCCGCACCCGCCTCCGGCGCGCTGCTCGTCGTCGGCTTCGTCCTGCTCAGCCTCAACACCCGGGTCGCGTTCGGGCAGGTCGGACCGCTCGCGCCGGTCGCCGGCTGGGGCCAGGGCACCGTCACCGTGCTCGGGCTGCTGCCCCCGCTGTGCATGGGCCTGTTCGCACCGCTCGGCGCCCTCGCCCGGCGGCGGATCGGCGAGGAGCGCGGGCTGTTCTGGGCGAGCGTCCTGCTCGTCGCGGGCGCGCTGCTGCGCACGGCGGGCCTGCCCGGGCTCTACGCGGGGACGGTGCTGGTGGGCATCGCGGTGGCGGTCGTCAACGTGCTGATCCCGGTGTTCGTCCGGGCCCGCTTCGCGCCCCGGCGGATCGGCACCATGATGGGCGTCTACGCCCTCGCGATGGGCGCCGGGTCGGCCGTGGTCGCCGCCCTGGTCGCGCCGGTCGCCGACGCGTGGTCCTGGCGGGCCGCGATCGGCCTCGCCGTCGTGCCGGCCGTCCTCGCGGCGGCGGGCATGGCGCCGCAGCTGCGGGTGGAACGACGGATACCGGCCGCAGCCGCGCCGGCGCACCGCCGGCCCGTCGGCCGCACCGCGCTCGCCTGGAGCCTCACCGCCTTCTTCGGCATCCAGACCCTGGTCTTCTACGCCACCCTCGCCTGGCTGCCCTCGATCCTGGTCGACGCCGGCCTCAGCCGCACCGCCGCCGGCACCGACCAGGCCGTCCTCATCCTCGGCCTCGCCGTCGGCGGCTTCCTCGCCCCCGTCCTCGCCGCCGCCCGCGCCGACCAGCGGCCGCACCTGCTCGCCGTGGTGGCCGTCTGCGTCCTCGGCCTGCTCGGCGTCGTACTCGCCCCCGCCACCGGCGCGCCGCTCTGGGCCGGCGTCCTCGGCATCGGCATGGGCGGCGGCCAGGCCCTGGCCGCCGTCCTCTTCGCCCGCCGGGGCACCGACCACGACCACGTCGCCGCGCTCTCCACCATGGCCCAGACCTGCGGCTACCTCCTCGCCGCCACCGGCCCCGCCCTCACCGCCGCCCTCCACACCGCCACCGGCTCCTGGACGGCCCCGCTGCTGACCCTGGTCGGCCTGCTCCTGGCCGGCTCCGTCCTCAGCCTGCGCGCCGGCCACGACGCCCGGCCGTGACCGGCGTGCCTCCGCACCCCCGGCACCTGCGCCCCTCGATACTCCGGTAGACCCGTACGAGAGGACGCCGATGGAATTCCTGGTCGACATGGTGACCACCGTCCCGGACGGAACCACCGAGGAGGCGATCGCCGACATCCGGGCCCGCGAGGCCGATCGCTCCCGCGAACTCGCCGCCCAGGGCACCCTGTTGCGGCTCTGGCGCCCGCCACTCGCCCCCGGCGAATGGCGCACCTGGGGCCTGTTCAGCGCCCCCGACGAGGAACGGTTGGAGCAGGCACTCGCCACCATGCCCCTGCGGGTATGGCGCCAGGACACCGTCACCCCGCTCTCCCCGCACCCCAACGACCCCGGCCGCCCGGAAGGCACCCGATGAACGACGAAACCGTCCTGCGCGACGTCCTCGACCGCTGGAAGACCGCCGTCGACGCCCACCAGCCCGAACAGGTCGCCGACTGCTTCACCGAGGACGCGATCTTCCAGGGCCTCCACCCGTACACCGTCGGGCGCACCGGCATCGCCGAGTACTACGCCTCCCAGCCGCCCGGCATGACCGCCGCCTACCGCGTCCTGGAGACCCGCCGCCTCACCGACGACCTCCTGCTCGGGTACCTGGGCGTCGACTTCGCCTTCCCCGACCGCCCCACCCTCACCGTCAACCTCGGCGTCCTGCTGCGCCGGTCGGCCGACGGCTGGTCCATCGCCCACTACCAGGTCTCGCTGCTGCCCTGAGCGGCGCCGTCACGTTCCAGCGCCGCGCTCCGTCGGGCCGGTGAGAGCAACCCGACAGGAACAAAGATCGTCTGATCGCCCCCAGGGGCAGTCCAGGGTTGTTATCAGGGTGATCACCGATGGGCGACGGCAGCTGGACGCAGCAGAGTTGACGAGGTCAACAAGTCCGTCAACGCCGCCCCGGAGAAACCCCGATGAGCATCCGCCTCGCCGTCACCACCCTCGCCCTGGCCACCGCCCTCACCACCGGCGCGGCCCTGCCGGCGGCCGCCGCCACGCCTGCTTCCAACGCCCCGGCGCTGGTGAACCCGACCGTCCAGGGCATCCTCGACCACCTGCCCGACGCCGTCGTTGCGGGCGCGCTCATCAGGCAGGACGGCGTGGACGCCACCGCCGGCCCGGTCACCGCCGGCGCCTACCTCCGGATCGGCAGCGTCACCAAGGTGTTCACCAACACCGTGGCTCTCCAGCTCGTCGCCGAGCGCCGGATCGGCCTGGACACACCGGCACGGCAGTACGTCCCCGAGGTGCTGCCCGAGGCGTACGACCGCGTCACCGTGCGCCAGCTCCTCGACCACACGAGCGGCCTGCCCAAGCCCGCCCGGACTCCCGGCCCGGCCGACGGACCCGGATGGCAGCTCAAGTCCGTGACGCCCGAAGACCTCCTGCGCGCCTCGTTCGCCGCAGCCACCGACGTGCCGCCCGCACCCCCTGCCGAGCAGCAGTACAACGGACTCAACTCCCTGGTCCTCGGCCTGATCGTCGAGAAGGTCACCGGCCACTCCCTCACCACCGAGCTGGAGCACAGGATCATCCGGCCGCTGCATCTGAGCCACACCAGCCTGCCCGCCGCCGACGACCCGACCATCCCCTCGCCCCACGCGGAGGTGTACCTCGACGGACAGGACGTGACCGAGCAGAGCCCGTACCCGTGGGCCGAGGGAGGCATCATCTCCACCGCCGCCGACCTGGACCACTTCATCACCGCGCTGTTCCGGGGCCGCCTGCTCCCGCCCGCCCAGCAGAAGCTGGTGTTCGAGGTGCCGAACGTGCCGAACGCCGCCGAAAACACCAACTGCGTCGGCCAAACGGCCTGCTACAGCATCGGCGGGCTCATGCGCTACCAACTCCCGAACGGCGAGTACGCCTGGGGCAAGACCGGCTCCCGCCCCGGCTGGGACAACGGCGTCTTCGCCACCCGCGACCTCCGACACCGCGTGGTGTACTCCCTCAACCCGACGGGGACCGGCAACGACCTCCCCTATATCAAGGCACTCGTCAACGCCACGCTCGCCGGCTGACAACCGCAACCGTCCGGTGCACGGCGCGCAACGCCCGAGGCCCAGGCAACCCGGCACACCTTCCCGGTCACAGCACTGGCGACACGGCCCGCCCGCCGCGCTCGGGGCGAGCGCGGCGGGCTGACGGGGGAGGTGGCCCCGGGGGACATCGGACGTTGCCCTGGCGTACCTTCCGCCGGAGGTGCGGGGTCGAACAGACTGGGAGGGACTGTCGCCGATCCCTCGAAGGGGCCTTTCCTGTGCGTGCCCATGACTCCGGTAGTGCGTTTGCCGCCGACCGACGACCGGGCCGTACCAGTCGGCCCGCGGCTCCCGCCCGGCTGCCGTCCGGTGCCCGGGCCGTGACTCCGGCGGCGCTCACCGCCATGCAGCGGGCCGTGGGCAATGCCGCGGTGAGCCGGATGCTGGAGCAGGAACAGGAACAGCACGAGCACGCTGCGGCCGACGTGCAGCGTTCTGCGGTCCACGAGGTGCTGAGGAGCGCCGGCACGCCCTTGGCCGACGGGATCCGGAGCGAGATGGAGACGCGGCTGGGTGCGGACTTCTCCGATGTCCGGCTGCACACGGGTGCGACCGCCCGGGAGTCGGCGGCCGGGATCGGCGCCCGCGCGTACACCTCGGGCAGCCACATCGTGCTCGGCGCCGGAGGGGGCGACAAGCACACGCTCGCGCACGAGTTGACCCACGTCATCCAGCAGCGCAGCGGCCCTGTCGCGGGCACCGACAACGGGACGGGGCTGCGGGTCAGCGACCCCTCCGACCGCTTCGAGCGCGAGGCCGAGGCGAACGCCTCCCGGGTGCTGTCCCGGCCGCTCGCCCGGGAGTCCGAGGCGGAGCACGCGGCCCACGCGCACGGCACGCAGGCCGTCGAGCCCTCGGTGCAGCGGCGCCCTGCGACGAAGCCCGCCGGGGAGGAGGGCGACCACACCCACGTCGACCCGGACTATCCGGGGCTGCGGCTCGTCCTGGACGAGAAGCTGACCAAGGAGTACTACGAGAAGATCTACCAACTCGCGGGCTCCGAGGAGCGCGTGATCTTCGACGAGGACGGCAGCTACGGGTACATCAAGGTCGACGACGACCTGGAGACCTACTACAAGCTCGTCAACATGGAGGTCGGTCCGGAGCAGGCGCAGGCGGACCTGAGCGGCCACTTCTCCCGGCAGCGGGACACCAGCTTCCACGTCCGGGCGGGCGCCGGGGCCTTCCACGGTGCGCAGATCGACCAGTTGCAGGACTTCGAGGCGCAGGGTGTGCGTTCGGGCCAACTGGTCGAGGTGAGCGTCGCGTTGCTGCAGCAGGCCAGCGGCCGTGCGCAGACCGTGGCGGGCGGGCTCGTCGAGAAGCGGCTCGGCGCCGCCGTCACCGGCATGAAGAACAGCGCCGCACTCGAACCGATCAAGATCCGGGTCGACGGGGGCGGCATCAGCATCCAGGACGGAAACCACCGCCTGGGCGCGGCCGTTCAGCTGGGGCACGCCTACGTGCCGTGCAAGATCGCCTGACGGGGGCTGCCGAGTCGGGACGTCCGGTAGCGGCTCGCGGTCGGCCGGTCGGCGCCTTGTACTTCCGCAGCGCGCCGCACACTTCTACCGTTGCGTCATGCGGCGTGTTCTGATGGACCGTTCGAACCCGGGCGTGCTCGACCTGGTCCTCGTGGAGCGGGGCGGCTCGCTCCGGTATGCCCTCACCGCCGCGCTCCAGAGCGTGATCGCGGCACCGGTGCTGTTCCTGTACGGTGCTCTCTTCTCCCTCCCCCTCGACATCGGCATGCTGTTCGCCGGCACCGGATGGGGCCCGGTGTGGGCGGCGGCCGGGATCGCCGGCGGGGCGTGCGCGGTCATCGGGTGGGCGCTGATGGTCCGCCTGGTCTTCCGTACCGTGCACCGGCTGCGCTTCGCGCCCTCCGCCGAGCCGGCCACTGTTGTCCTCGTCCGGGGGGCCCGGGCGGACCGGCCGATGCCGGTCACCGAGGTACGACGGATCCGGATCGACCACTCCACCGAGGAGCCGTACGACGGCGACCCGCGCCCGAGGTCCGTCACCATCACGCTGACCGTCCTGCTGGAGCGCGGCGAACTCCCCCAGCGGCCCCTGCCCCAGGACACCGACACCACCGCGCTCCACCGCGAGCTGCGCGAGGCCCTCTCCCCCGCCATCTCGGTGGACCTGCACGTCAGCCACCACCAGCGCCCCGCACCGCCGCCCCCGCCCTCGGTCGCGGACCGGCGCTCGTGGCACCACTTCCGGTACGGGCACGGCGGTTCGACCGGCGGCGTGGGCGGCGGCTGAGCCTGGCCACCGGCCCCCTTCGCCGACCTCGACGGGGCCACCGTCGAGATCGGCGGAGGGGGCGGCGCCTCAGTGGCGGTGGTGGTTGTCGGGTTGGGCCGGGTCGCCGGGGTGCTCCAATCCCTCGACGAGGGTGAGGCGTTGGGCGCGCTCGTGGTCGAGCCAGCGGACGAAGGCGGCGCGGCGGGCGGCTTCGGTCAGGTCGGCGGTGGGGTCGCGCTCCTCCGGGGTGGTACGGACGGCGAGGAGGGCGGCCGTCCAGGGGCCGGCGGTGACCCAGGTGCCGGGCGGGGCCTCGCGGAGGGCTTCGGCGAGGGCGGCGGGCAGGGTGTCGGGGTCGGCCTCCAACTCGCCGTCGGGCAGGGCGAGGTGCCAGACGGACGACGGCGGGCGGGTGGTCAGGGTGCGGTAGTGGGCGACGTCGGCGGCGGAGGGTTCGACGTCGGCGGTGACCGCCGCGTAGACGGCCCGGACGGCTGCGCTGCCCTCGTAGGCGGCGGCGGTGATGGAGCCGAGTTCGACGGCGGCCTGCTGGTCCAGGCGGGCCGGGCCGGTGGACCGTACGGGCAGGTCGCGCTCGGTGGCGACCGCCTCGCACAGCGCCTCGGTCAGCAGCACCTGGGCGACCCAGCGGGTGAGCTGGCGGTCCTCCGAACTGCCGGGCTGGGGCAGGGCGGTGGAACGCGGGCCGGTGCGGAGGGCGGCGAGGCGGTGGTCGAGGGCGGTGCGCGGGAGCGGCCGGCCGTCGAGCAGACCGAGGGTCATGCCTCCACCTCCAGGGCGACGGTCGGGGCGTACTGGCAGCGGCCGAACCACATCACCTTGGCCAGCGCCCAGTACGCGCCGGGGTCGGTGGATTCGGGGGCGGCGATCTCGAAGTCCACGGCCGAGGACGATCCGGCCGCCACGGTGAAGCCGCGGACCGGGTCGGCGATGGCCTCCCAGGTGCCCCAGGGGGAGACGAGTTGCAGTTCGCCGCGGATCTCGCCGCGGGTGCGGTTGGTGAGGGTGAGGCCGAGGGTGGTGCGGCCGCCCGGGGTGACGCGCAGGGTCTCCTCGGAGACGGCGACGTCCAGGCCGGTGTCGCGGCCGGTGGTGGCCTTGGTGCCCTGGGCGATCGTCCAGTCCTCGGGGGTGTCGCCGGGGACGGGCAGCAGGCCGGGGAGGTCGCCGACGGCGATGGTCACGACGTCCTCGATCTCCTGGCCGTCGTGCACGATCCGGACGGCGGCGAAGTGCAGGCCGGGCAGCGCTTCGGCGGGCGGGGTGAGGGTGACCGGGAAGCGCAGGTGGCCGCCGGGCTCCAGCCGGTAGGGGCGGCTGCCGAGGCTGGTCTGCCAGCCCTCGGGCGGCAGGACGACGGCCGTGCCTTCGACCGCCGCGTCGCGCAGCTGCGAGGACAGGGCGACGGAGAGTTCGACCGCCGCGCCGTCCGTCCGCAGCAGGCCGGGCGAGGCGCCGACGGAGACCGGCAGGTAGCCGATCGGCGCCGGGCCCCGGTTGTGCAGCCAGTAGCGGGCGTGGACGGGCTGCGCGGGTTCGGCGACCGGGCCGAGGACCGGGCCGCCGGGTTCGGCGGCGACGCCGGGGGCGGCGAGCAGGGTGGCGATCTGCGAGCCGGCGAGGTCGACGCGTTCGGTGGCCTCGCCGAGGGGGCGTTCCAGCAGGTCGGCGGGCCGCAGGTGGCTCAGCCCGAGTGCGCCGCCGAGTTCCGCCGTGCGCCCGAGGCCGGTCGACTCGACCAGCCGGACGGCGAGTTCGCGCCCGACGGCCGCCGCCGATCCGTGCGCGATCGGGTTGCCGGCGGGCTTGAGCGCGCCGAGCAGGACTTCGCGCTGCGGTTCGATCCGCAGCCAGGAGAGGGCGGCCGGCAGCGGGCCTTCCTGCGGCGGCGCGATCCGGGCGTAGAGCGGGTGGTTGAACTCCTGGCCCTGGGCGGGCAGGGTCTGGCTCCGCCAGTCGCCCGGGCCGCCGACCAGGGCGTAGCTGAACTCGTGCGTCCAGTGCTGGAGTTGGAAGGAGGCGCCGTCGGGCAGGGTGCGCCGGGGCGGGTCGATCCAGACGCCGGAGGGCCAGCCGGTGCAGGAGCGCATCAGCGAGAGGTGCAGGGCTCCGGTGGTGTCGACCGCGAAGCCGGGCAGGCCGAAGCTGAGCAACGCGACGGTGTGGTCGGCGAGTTGGTCCACGACCTCGGACGGGCAGACGGCGCTGATCCGGGCGTCGGCGAGGTCCGCGACCAGCGCGGCGGCGTCCGCGACGACCAGCGCGGGCAGTGCCCGCAGGTCCCGCAGGTCGGCGCCGGGCTGCCAGACCTCGGCGAGCGGGGTGAGCGCGGGCACCCAGACCGCGCCGTGCGTCTTGAGGACGCTCGCGTACTCCTCGCCGGCCCGCTCGATCAACTCCCGGGCGGCGTCGTTCTCTTCCGGCCCGCCGAGGACGATCCGGAAGTCGGGCAGGTTGGAGTCGACGTCCAGCCAGCCGTACCGGGCCCAGTCGGCGCCGGAGGTGGTGGCGGTGACGCCGACCCGGGCGAGGGCGACCACCAGCGGGCGGGCGTCGGCGGCGTCGTCCAGGCTCGGGACGACCACCTCGGCGACGCCCAACGCCCGCTCCCCCAGCGGAGATCCGGCCGGGTCGGACAGGACGGCGCGCGCGGTGGCGCCGAGCCCGAACCAGGTGTTGGCCGGGTTGTCCAAGGTCCACGGCGCCTCGGCGGAGTCGACGTCGGGCAGGGCGAAGCCGCGCCCGACGACGGCGCCGGCGACCTCGCTGACCGGCAGCGCGCCGGGCAGGTCGACGGGGAAGCGCAGCCGCAGCAGTCGGTCGGCGCCGGAGTAGTCGACGACCCGGGTGCGGCAGTCGACCCGGTCGAGGCCGCGCCACAGGGTGACGGTCTGCTCGTAGCGGATCCCGTCGACGGTGCCGCCGATCACCAGCCGCTCGCCGAGCGGGCCGGTCTCGCGGCGCACGTCGGCCGGGGCCGTGCCGGAGCCGCGCACCGGTCCGCTGGGCACCAGGTGCCAGGGGCCCTCGCCGAAGTCGGGGTGCTGCGGGTACTCCTCGTAGACCCGCAGTTCGTTGCCGATCCGGCCGCCCTGGATCAACTCCCGGTCGTGCAGCAGGTCGTGGACGGAGGACAGGCCGCCGCCACGGACGGGGTCGGCGCTCACCCGGTAGCGGTCGTTGCTGATCACCACGCCCTCGGCCGCCGTCCAGGGCTCCGCCGCCGGGCCCTCCACCAGCCGCCAGGTGCGCCAGCCGAGCGCGGGGACGTCGGCGGCGAGGAAGCGCAGGGCCCCCCGGTCGACGGTGCTCGGCACGGGCTCGCCCCGGTCGTCGAGCACCCGTACCGCCCCGGTCCGCGGGGGCAGTTGGACGACGACCAGGTCGGTCCGGTCGAAGGAGAGCGTGTTGGTGACGACCACGGCCGAGTCGGCCGACCCTGCGCCGGCGGTGGAGCCGACGCCGGCGGTGGAGATCCGCGCGGTCAGCGCGTCCAGCGCCTCGTCCCGGACGGCGGCCGCGAGGTCGTGCGCCTCGCGCCAGCCGCCGAGCAGGTCTAGGTAGACCTGGTCGGACTCGGAGCCGGTGATGGCGTCGTGGTGGGCGCCGTAGGCGAGTTGGCGCCAGACCTTGTCGAGGGCGGCGGTCGGGTACTGCCCGAGGCCGTGGACGGCGGCGAGGGTGGCGAGCTTCTCGGCGTCGGCGGCGGCGACCTCGCCGGCCCGTTGGGCCTGCTTGGTGTCGATGTACGAGACGTCCTTGCCGGTGTAGACCGGGTTCATGTCGCGGGTCTGCGGGCTGGGCCGGCGGCCGGTGGCGGCGAGTTCGGCCCGGACGGCGTCGAGGAAGTCGCGCGGGGTGGCGCAGACGAAGCGCGGCCAGAGGTACTTGGCGGCCCAGGAGCGGTGGATCTCGGTGACCCACTTGTTGGGCGGGGTGTAGTCGGTGCCGACGGGCAGCAGCAGGTTCCTGGTCGCGCCGACGGGCTTGAGCTTGCGGTACAGCTCGTAGACGGCCTGTTCGGCGGTGGCGAGGTCCGGGGAGGAGTCCATCCACCAGCCGGCCGAGTAGTGGTGCGGCATGTAGTGGGTGAGCACGCCCTCGCCGGAGGGGGCGATCCACTCGAACTCGCTCGGGAACTGCATCACCCGGGCGTCGTCCTTGGCCTCGCGGAAGTTCTTCTGGATCGGGCCCCACTGGTGGAAGGGGCCGCGGGCCCAGGCGCTGCCGGTGAGGCCGGCCGCGGCGAGGTGGCCGGGGAACTGCGGGTCGTGCCCGAACACGTCGAGTTGCCAGGCGGTCTGCGGGTCGCCGCCGAGGATGTCACGCTGGTAGCCGATGCCGTAGACGAGGTTGCGGATCGTGGTCTCGGCGCCGGTGAGGTTGGTGTTGGGCTCGTTGTAGGTGCCGCCGACGAGTTCGACCTGGCCGCGCTCCAGCAGCGTGCGCAGGGTCTCGCGGCGCTCGGGGTGCTGGTCGAAGTACGGCTTGAGGTAGTCGACTTCGGCGAGGACGAACTTGTACACCGGGTCCCGCAGCGCGAGGTCCATGTGCGCGTCGACGAGCGCGAAGCCGTTGCGCTCCCAGAGGGGCCGGGTGGTGGCGTCGGCGGAGAGCAGTTCCCAGGGAGAGGTGTAGGCGGCCTGGGTGTTCCACCAGACCGGGTCGTAGTGGAAGTGCGAGACCAGGAACATCGTCCAGCCGGGCTCGGCGACCTCCACCAGGGCGTCCACGCAGGCGCCTTCCGCCTCGACGGTGACGGGAAGTTGGGTTCCCGGCTCGGGGGCGCCGGTGAGCTCCAGCGGGACTTCGACCAGCCCCGTGCCGGTCGCCTCGCCGCGCACGCCCGGACCGCTGACGGTGATCCGGGCGGCCGGGCCGTCGAGGGTGACCCGCAGCAGTTGGCGCGGGGCTTCCTCGGGACCGGTGAAGAGGTCGGTGTTCTCGACGGCGGTGATGGTGACCGGCACGGGGAGGGTCCTTTCGGTGCAGGTACGGGGGCCGGGCGCGGGGTCGGTTGCCGCGCGCCCGGCGGGAGTTGCCGGCGTGCCCGGCTACTGGCCCCAGGCCTCGAACTCGTAGATGCGGGCGGCCGGGTCGGTGTTCTGGGTGGGCTTGGTGACGACCAGCCGGACGTAGCGGGCGGTGCTGGTCACCGGGTGGGTGGTGGTGCCCGCGGTGTTGCCGGTGACGTCGGCGACCGTCGTCCAGGGGTCGGTGGTGTTCGAGCGGACCTGGATCGAGAAGTCGCGGGTGTTGAAGGCCGCGCTCTCGCCGCCCGCGCCCGCGTGCTTGACCACGAACTTGGACAGCTGCTTGGCCGAACCGAGGTCCACCTCAAGCCACTTGGAGCTGTTCAGGCTGCACCACTTGTCGCCGGTGCCGCCGTTGACGGTGCCGTTGACGGCCTTGGCCGGGCCTTCGTTGGCGTTGCACTGGCCGGAGGCGGTGGCCGGGCGGTTCAGCGCCAGGTTGCCGCCGGTCGCGGGCGGCGTGCCCGTCCAGCCGACGGTGGTGGAGGCGGCGGTGGAGCGGCCGTAGGTGGTGGAGACGGCCTCGACGTCGAGGGTGGTGGCGTCCTCGGTGCCGGCCCGGTCGAGCCGCCCGACGTAGTACGCGTCGTTGGGGGTCGCGCCGAGGAAGGTCCGGCTGCCGTCGGCGTTGCGCCGGTACACCTCGTAGTGGTGGACGTCGCCGCCGGGCGCGGCCGTCCAGGAGAGCCGCAGCGACTGGCTGGAGCCCGCCGTCACGTCGCTCGCGCCGAGGACGGTGAGGCCGCTGGGCCCCGCCGGGGCGCCCACCTCGCCGTCGTGGACGGAGATCTGGCCGATCCGCACGTCGTAGGCGGGGTCGGTGCCGTCGGCCCGGAGGGCGAGCTGGGCGATGGTGCGGCCCGCGTACGGGGCGAGGTCGAGGGTGTGCCGCTCCCACCCGGTACCGGAGTTGGCGCCGACGTCGATCGTGGTGAAGCTGTTCGGCGCGTCGGTGAAGGAGACCGCGGCCTTGAGCTTGGTGGGCCCGGCGGCCGGGGTCTTGACCACCAGGTCCAGCCTGGTGTTCGCGGCGACGGGCAGTTTGGTCTCGTACAGCCGCACGGTGTTGGCGGCGTCCAGGGTGCCGGTGAGGCGCAGCGAGGAGCCGCCCTGGTAGGCGTCGGTGAAGTCGACGGACGGGGTGAGCCGGCTGCCGCTGGAGTCGACCATCCACCGGTAGGTCGGCGGGACGTCCTGGAGGGACAGGTTGTTCCAGCCGCCGGTGGCGACCCGGGTGCCGGCGGAGTTGTAGAAGTCCCCCTGCCCGGTGTTGAAGTTGGTGACGAAGGGCTTGGCGGTGATCGGCGAGGACTCGGCGACGTAGCCGGCCAGGCCGGGCCAGTTGTCGGCGGGGTTGGCCTTGGACGGGTCGTTGTTGGCGCCGACCCAGTAGCGGGCGTCCTTGGCGTAGAAGTCGGCCCGGTCGGTGGCGGACTTCCAGGTCCATTCGGGCCGGTAGAGGCCGAGCGAGGTGGTGTGCGGCCGGCCGGCCGGGAAGAGGGAGTTCCAGTCGACGCCGGTGTTGTAGCCGTTGGCCTCGGTGTCGATGCCGGAGTAGAGGTCGTACTCGCTGCGGCCGAGTTGCCGGGCCAGTGCGCGGGAGGAGTTCAGGCCGCCGGAGCTCCAGTTGAAGTTCAGGAACATCGAGTCCGAGGTGCGCTTCGAACCGTCCTGGAGGAACGGGGAGTTGGCGGAGGTGAGGGCGTTCTGCCAGTTGACCGAGCCGGAGGTGGTCATGGCGTCGTACCACATGAACTCGGTGCCGCTCTTGGCCTTGCTGTACTGCATGAGGTTGCGCACTTCGGTGGCGAGGGCCGAATCCCCGCCGCCGGTCTCCTGGTTGATGAACCAGCCGTCGAAGCCGTAGTACTGGGCGGCCTGGGCGAGCTTGTCGGCGACGGGGTAGCTGTTGCCGGACTTCTGGACGAAGTCGCGGAGCCACTGGAGCTGGCCGCCGTAGGCGGCGGGCGGGAAGAAGACGGTGCCGTAGACCTTGACGCCGTTGCGGTGGGCGGCGTCGATGACGGTCGGGTTGGGGGCGAGGATCAGGCCCTCGCCGGCCGAGCCGCCCCAGAAGACCAGCTTGTCGACGTACTGCCAGTAGCCGAAGGCGTAGTAGTTGGGGTCGGCGGAGCCCTGGGAGGGGTTGTTGGAGGTGGGCCCGAAGGAGACCAGGGAGGCGACCTTCCCTTCGCCGGTGCGGGCGTTGGGGTTGGCCTTGAGGGCGGGGTCGCTGGTGCGCGGCTGGAGCGGGACGCTGGAGCGGTTGAAGCGGGCGTCCGGGTCGGTGGCCGGGTCCCAGTTGAGGATGGTGGAGGGGTACCAGTACGAGGCGTAGGGCTGGGTGCCGGGGGTGCCGGGCGTACTGGCGGTCGGGGTGGTGGGCGCCTGCGGCCCGGCGTGGGCGGCGGGGGCGGCGCCCAGCACGGCGGCCGCGAGGGCGGCGCTGAGCAGCAGGGGTATCCGTCGTGACATGCGTGGCTCCGATCGAGCGGAGGTGGGTGGGGGCGGGCCGTCGGCGTGGACGGGCCGGGTGCATGTGGGCGTGGCGGTGCGCGCGGAGGGGGCGACCGCGGCGCCGCTGCGGCCGGCCGCGGCGGCGGGCCTGCGGAGGGGGGCGGGCCTGGGTGCGCGCCGGGCGGAGGCCGCTCGGCGCAGCGAACCTAAACCGGTTCAGGAGCGCTGTCAACGACTCGCGCAGCAACCACCCCGTCGGGTGGCTCGGCCCCCGGCGGCGAGGTGGACTCGCGCACGGTCAGCCGCGGCGTGGGCATCTGCAGGTCGCGCCCGGAGCCGGCCTCGTCGAGGGCCGCCAGCAGGCTGCGGGCGACCTGCTCGCCGAGCGCGAAGGTGTCCCGGCTGAGCGCGGTCAGCGGCGGGTGGACGATCCGGGCCAGCACCGAGTCGTCGAAGGAGACGATGGACAGTTCGGCGGGCACCGCGACGCCCATCTCCCCGGCCACGCCGAGCCCGGCGACGGCCATCACATCGCTGTCGTAGACGATCGCGGTGGGCCGCCGGGGCCGGGAGAGCAGGGTGCGGGTGGCGGCGGCGCCCTCGGCGTCGCTGAAGTCGGTGGGCACCGACACGGCCTCCTCCAGCCCGAGCCGGCGGGAGGCGTCGCGCAGCGCGCGGATCCGCCGCTGGGTGTGCTGGAAGTGCGGCAGCCCGGCGAGGTGGGCGATCCGGCGGTGCCCGATGGCCGCCAGGTAGTCGACGATGGAGAGCATCGCCTCCCGGTCGTCGGCCCAGATCCGCAGCGGGCCGCCGCCCTTGCCGGGCCCGCCCAGGATGACGGCGGGCAGGCCGAGTTCGTCCAGCACCGGCAGCCGCGGGTCGCGGACCTGGAGGTCGACGACGATGAAGCCGTCGACCCGGTGCTCGGAGGCCCAGCGCCGGTAGACCTCGATCTCGGCGGCGGTGTCCTCGACCACCATCAGGTGCAGCGCGACGGAGCTGGCCGAGAGCACCGCCTGGAGGCCGGACAGCAGTTGGCTGAAGAACGGCTCGACGCCGATGGTGCGGGCCGGGCGGGCGATCACCAGCCCGACGGCGTCGGCCCTGGCTCCGCCGAGGGCCCGCGCGGCGCTGTGCGGGCGCCAGTTCATCTCCTCGGCGACCCGCAGGATCCGGGCCCTGGTCGCCTCGCTCACGCCGGGGCGGCCGTTGAGCGCGAAGGACACCGCGCCCTTGGAGACACCGGCCTGGCGCGCGATGTCGGCGATCGTCGGTCTGGCCACAGAACCCGACTCCTCTCTTGACATCCAAGTTTAGGCGGGAGCATAGTCCCTGGCATAGCTAGACCGGTTTAGTAATACAGGTTCTGGAACTCGGCACCACCCCCGTGACCCAAAACCACCCCCCGAGCTCGGCACGATCCCCCACCCACCCCCAGGACCGGGAGACCCTCATGCGAAGAATCTGGGCGGCACTGACCACGACGGCGTTCACCGCGGCCGCACTCACCGGCTGCGGACTCGGCTCCAGCGAAAGCAAGAACAGCGACAGCGTGGCGAGTGCGGCCGCCACCGGCGAGGTCAAGGGCAAGGTCTCGATCCAGACCTGGGCGCTCAAGCCGAAGTTCACCGACTACGTCCAAGGCGTCCTCGACGGCTTCAAGAAGAAGTACCCCGGCGTCGAGGTCGAGTGGCTCGACCAGCCCGGCGAGGGCTACTCCGACAAGGTCCTCAGCCAGGCCGCGTCCGGCGGCCTGCCCGACGTGGTCAACCTCCCGCCGGACTTCGCCTTCCCGCTGGCCAAGAAGGACCTCCTGCTGGACGTCCTCAAGGCCGACCCCAAGCTCGCCGACGAGTACGTCGCAGGCGGCGTCGAGGCCTACCGCTACACCGGCCTGAACGGCACCTTCGGCTACCCGTGGTACCTCAACACCGATGTGAACTACTGGAATTCGGAACTCCTGACGAAGAACGGACTGGACCCGAAGAAGCTCCCCGCCAGCCTGGACGACCTGATCGCCCAGTCCCGGGCGATGAAGGAGAAGTCCGGCGGCCAGACCTACCTGATGAGCCGCAAGCCGGGCCTCGGCGACCTCTACAACGCCGGCGTGAAGCTGATGTCCGACGACGGCAAGTCCTTCACCTTCAACACCCCCGAGGCCGCCGCGCTGCTCGACAAGTACCGCGACGCCTTCAAGGAGGGCCTGCTGCCCAAGGACGTGCTGACCAACACCTACGTCGGCAACTCCAAGCTCTTCAACGCGGGCACGGCGGCCTGGACCACCGGCGGCGGCAACTTCATCACCAGCCTCGCCACCGACAACCCGACGATGGCCCCGAAGATGCTCTCCTCCCCCACCATGGGCGTCCCGCCGCTGTACGTGCAGGGCCTGGCCATCCCGAAGAACACCAAGAACCCGGCCGCCGCCGTCGCCCTCGCCCGCTGGGTCACCAGTCCCGAGAACCAGGCCGCGTTCTCCCACCTGACCAGCGTCTTCCCGTCCACCAAGGCCTCCGCGAACGACCCGTTCTTCAGCAAGAGCGACGGCACCAACGCCGGCGACGCCAAGGTGGTCGCCTTCGACTCGCTCGCCAAGGCCAAGCTGATCCAGCCCGTCCAGGTCGACGACGCCATGAGCACCATCATCAACCAGCAGATCGCGCTGGCCATCAGCGGCGACGCGAGCTCCAAGCAGGCGCTGGACTCCGCCGTCGAGCAGTGCAACAAGCTGCTCAAGGGCTGACGGCCGACCGCCACCCCGACCGTACCGGTCGAGCGGCGGGCCACCCCCGCCCGCCGCACCCGGGAATGACCCGCACCACCCCCAGGAAGGCAACGGCATGACCCACCGGCGTTGGTTCACCCCCTGGCTGCTCGCCGGGCCCGCGATACTCTGGCTGGCCGTCTTCAACCTCTGGCCGGCCGTCAACACGGTGATCCTGTCCTTCACCAACGCCAAGCCCCTGGGCGGCGGGCAGTTCACCGGCCTGGAGAACTACGGGCGCCTGCTCGACGACGAACAGCTCGCCGACGCCCTGCTCAACAGCATCGTCTTCATGCTGGTCTGCCTGCCCCTGCTGACCATCCTGCCGCTGCTGCTCGCCCTGCTCGTCCAGCGCAAGGTCCCCGGCATCACCTTCTTCCGCACCGCCTTCTACACCCCGGTCATCGCCTCCGCCGTCGTGGTGGCGCTGATCTGGGGCTGGGTGCTGGACGACCGCGGCCTGGTCAACGGCCTGCTCCAGCAGTCCGGGATGACCGACTCCCCGGTCGCCTTCCTCACCGACCGCTGGCTGCTGCTGTTCAGCGCGATCGCCCTGACCGTCTGGAAGGGCTTCGGCTACTACATGGTCATCTACCTGTCCGCCCTCGCCAACGTCCCGCGCGAACTGCACGAGGCGGCGGCCGTCGACGGCGCCAGCCCGATCCGCCGGTTCTGGCACGTCACCCTGCCCGGGGTGCGGCCGACCATGATGCTGGTCTCCGTCCTCATCTCGGTCAGCGCGCTGCGCGTCTTCTCCGAGCTGTACGTGCTCTCCCACGGCCAGGGCGGCCCGGGCGGGCGGGACATGTCGGTGGTGATGCTGATCCAGATGTACAGCCGCGGCTTCAACGGCCACCTCGGCTACGCCTCCGCGCTCAGCCTGATGCTGTTCGTCATCACCCTCGGCCCGATGCTGCTGCTGATGCGCCTGAACCGGAAGGCGGCCTGAACCCCGTGACCTCCCCCCGTTCGAAGGCCGCCCGCCGCGCTCAAGACGCCCAGGGATCCCGGGGTTTCAACACCCCCTCCCCCGCCCAGACCGCCGGCCGCTACCTGCTCCTGGTGCTCGTCCTGCTGCTGGTGGTCGGGCCGTTCCTGTGGCAGCTCTCCACCTCCCTCAAGGGCCCCAACGAGGACGTCTACACCAGCACCCCGAGCTTCATCCCCGAACAGCTGACCTTCGGCAACTACGGCAAGGTCGCCGAGACCATCCCGGTCTGGACCTACGCCCTCAACTCGCTGATCGTCGCCGCCATCTGCATCACCGGCAACGTGGTCGGCTGCACCCTGGCCGGCTACGCGCTCGCCCGGCTGCGCTTCCGCGGCGCCAAGCTCGTCCTCGGCCTCTTCCTCGCCACCCTGGTGCTCCCCGGCGAGGTCACCATCGTCTCCCAGTACGTGCTGGTGCGCGGCCTCGGTCTGGCCGACAGCCTGACCGGCGTCGCCCTGCCCGGCGCGATCGCCATGCTCAACGTGCTGCTGATGCGCACCGCCTTCGCCGCCGTCCCGCTCGAACTCGACCAGGCCGCCCTGGTCGACGGCGCCACCGTGTGGCAGCGGCTCTGGCACATCAGCCTGCCCAACGTGCGCGGCATGCTCAGCGTGATCGTCATCTTCACCTTCATCGGCGCCTGGGACGACTTCCTCTGGCCACTGATCGTGCTCAACGACCCGCAGAAGTACACCCTCACCGTCGGACTCCAGTACCTCAACGGCACCTTCTCCGCGAACCCGCGGCTGATCGCGGCCGGCACCATGATCGCCTTCCTGCCGATCGTCGTGGTGTTCGGCGTCTGCCAGCGCTTCTTCTTCAAGGGCGTCGAGGAGGGAGCCGTCAAGGGTTAGGCCCGGTCCGACCGAGGACGTGTCCGACGACTCCTGACCCCACCGCCCGCTCGCCCCAAACCCGTTGAGGAATCACCCGCCCATGAGCACCCCCGCACCGCAGCGCCCCCGCTTCGGCGTCAACTACACACCCAGCGCCGGCTGGTTCCACCACTGGCTCGACTTCGACCTCGACGCCGTCCGCGCCGACTTCGACTCGATCGCCGCACTCGGCCTGGACCACGTCCGGGTCTTCCCGCTCTGGCCGCTGTTCCAGCCCAACCGCACCCTGATCCGCCCGCGCGCCGTCGAGCAGTTGGCGGCCCTGGTGGACGCGGCCGGCGAACGCGGCCTGGACGTCGCGGTGGACGGCCTCCAGGGCCACCTGTCGAGCTTCGACTTCCTGCCCTCCTGGACCCAGACCTGGCACCGGCGCAACATCTTCACCGACCCCGAGGTCCTCGACGGCCAGGCCGCCTACCTGCGCACCCTCGCCGAGGCGCTGCACGAGCGGCCCAACTTCCTCGGCATGACGCTCGGCAACGAGATCAACCAGTTCTCCGGCGAACCGCACCCCGACCCCGACCGGATCACCCCCGGACAGGCCGACGCCTGGCTGCGCCGGATGCTCGACGCCTGCGAACAGGGCGCGCCCGGCCGGATGCACCTGCACGCCTCCTACGACGCCGCCTGGTACCTGGACGAACACCCGTTCACCCCCTGGCACTCGGCCCGGATCGGCGCCGCCACCGCCGTGCACTCCTGGGTGTTCAACGGCACCGCCCAGCGCTACGGCGCCCACTCCACCACCACCGCGCAGCACGCCGCCTACCTGGTCGAGCTCTCCAAGGCCTGGGCGGACGACCCGGCCCGCCCGGTCTGGCTCCAGGAGGTCGGCGCCCCCGCCCCGCACATCACCGCCGAGGACGCCGCCCGGTTCACCGGTGCCACCGTCGAGGCCGTGCTCGACTGCCCGGACGTGTGGGGCGTCACCTGGTGGTGCTCGCACGACGTGGACCGCTCGCTGGCAGACTTCCCCGAGCTGGAGTACAGCCTCGGCCTGCTCACCACCGACCGCGCGGTCAAGCCGGCCGGCGCCCGGCTGGCCGAGGCCGCCGCCGAGGCGCGCCGCTCCTGGCAGCCGCCCGCGCCGCGCACCACCGCCGTGGTGGTGGCCACCGGGGACGAGGTGACCGCGCCCAAGCGCTCGGTCTGCGGGCCCGGCGGCGCCGTCTACGAGGCGTTCATGCGCCTCGCCGAGGCGGGCGCCCGCCCGACCACCGTCCTCGCCGAGCACGCCGAGGACCAGGCCCACCTGGCCGCGCGCGGGATCACCGAGGTGGTCCACCCGGACGACGTACGGTCCCTGTAACCCTTCGCCCCAGCCGTTACCCCTCAGTCACGATCCTCACTCACGCCCCTCAGACACGCCCCTCAGTCACGCCCCTCAGACACGCCCCTCAGTCACGCAACGGAGCCCGCTGACATGCACGATGACCGCACGCTGGTCGAGTCCCGCCTCAAGCGCGTCCTGGACGAGCGCATCCGCCCGGCCGTCTACCCCGAGTCCGTCCCGCTGGAGGTCGGCATCTGGACGGCACCCGGCGAGCCCGTCCCGGTCGCCGAGGGCCTGGCCGCGCCGCGCACCCCGATCGCGGTCGGCGACGCCTGGGGCGCGCCGTGGGGCACCAGCTGGATCACCGTGACCGGCACCGTGCCGCAGGCCTGGGCCGGGCGGACGGTCGAGGCGCTGATCGACCTCGGCTTCGACGCCAACATGCCCGGCTTCCAGTGCGAGGGCCTGGTCTACCGCCCGGACGGCACCCCGGTGAAGGGCCTCAACCCGCAGAACCAGTGGGTGCGCATCGCCGCCCCCGCGGCCGGCGGCGAGCAGGTCCTGCTGCACGTCGAGGCGGCCTCCAACCCGGTCATCCTGGACTACCACCCCTTCCTGCCCACCGAGTTGGGCGACAAGGACACCGCCGGCGACCAGCCGCAGTACAAGCTGACCCGGATGGACCTCGCCGTCTTCGACGAGACGGTCTGGCAGCTGGTGATCGACCTGGAGGTGCTCGGCGAGCTGATGGCCGAGCTGCCGGTGGACGGCGCCCGCCGCTGGGACGTCCTGCGCGCGGTCGAGCGGGCGCTCGACGCGATCGACCTCCAGGACGTCAACGGCACGGCGGCCGCCGCCCGTTCGGAGCTCGCCGGGGTGCTGGCCGCGCCCGCCGTGCCGTCCGCGCACCGGATCAGTGCGATCGGCCACGCGCACATCGACTCGGCCTGGCTCTGGCCGCTGCGCGAGACCGTCCGCAAGGTGGCGCGCACCACCGCCAACATGACCGCGCTGCTGGAGGACGAGCCGGACTTCCTCTACACCATGTCCCAGGCGCAGCAGTTCGCCTGGATCAAGGAGCACCGCCCCGAGGTGTACGCCCGGGTGCAGAAGGCCGTGGCGGAGGGCCGGTTCGTCCCGGCCGGCGGCATGTGGGTCGAGTCCGACACCAACATGCCCAGCTCGGAGGCGATGGCCCGGCAGTTCGTGCACGGCAAGCGGTTCTTCCTGGACGAGTTCGGGGTGGAGAACCACGAGGCGTGGCTGCCCGACACCTTCGGCTTCACCGGCGGCCTGCCCCAGATCATCCGCAACGCGGGCTCCAAGTGGCTGCTGACGCAGAAGATCTCGTGGAGCCAGATCAACAAGTTCCCGCACCACACCTTCCTCTGGGAGGGCATCGACGGAACGAGGATCTTCACCCACTTCCCGCCCGTGGACACCTACAACTGCTCCATGAAGGGCAGCGAGATCGCCCACGCGGCAAGGAACTTCAAGGACAAGGGAGTGGCCCGGCACTCGCTCGCCCCGACCGGCTGGGGCGACGGCGGCGGCGGCACCACCCGCGAGATGGTCGCCAAGGCGGGCCGGATGAAGGACCTGGAGGGCTCGGCCACCGTCCGCTGGGAGAAGCCCGCCGAGTTCTTCGCCAAGGCCGAGGCCGAGTACCCGAACCCGCCGGTCTGGGTCGGCGAGCTCTACCTGGAGCTGCACCGGGCCACCCTGACCAGCCAGGCGAAGACCAAGCAGGGCAACCGGCGCAGCGAGAACCTGCTGCGCGAGGCCGAACTCTGGTGCGCCACTGCGTCGTTGCGCACCGGCGCGGCCTACCCGTACGAGCAGCTGGACCGGATCTGGAAGACCGTCCTGCTGCACCAGTTCCACGACATCCTGCCCGGCTCCTCCATCGCCTGGGTGCACCGCGAGGCCGAGGCGACGTACGCGGCGCTGGCCGCGGAGCTGGACTCGCTGATCGACGGCGCCCAGCAGGCCCTCGCCGGGGACACCGCCGGCGGGCGCGAGCTGGTGTTCAACTCGGCGCCGCACCCGCGCTCGGCCGTCCCGGCCGGCGGGGCCGCCCCGGCCGTGTTCGGCGCGGGCGCCTGCGAGGTCGTCGAGCGGCCCGAGGGCGGCTTCCTGCTGCGCAACGGGCTGCTGGACGTGGTCGTGGACGCCGACGGCCTGGTGGCGTCGGTGGTCGAGGTGGCGAGCGGCCGGGAGAGCGTCGCCCCCGGCACCCGGGCCAACCTGCTCCAGTTGCACCCGGACTTCCCCAACATGTGGGACGCCTGGGACGTCGACCAGTTCTACCGCAACACCGTCACCGACCTGACCGCCGTGGACGCGCTGACGGCGCTCTCCGCCCCC
This sequence comes from Kitasatospora sp. NPDC058478, assembly GCF_042720345.1. Lineage (NCBI taxonomy): Bacteria > Bacillati > Actinomycetota > Actinomycetes > Kitasatosporales > Streptomycetaceae > Kitasatospora > Kitasatospora sp. NPDC058478. The sequence continues at coordinate 36,517 of NZ_JBHXML010000090.1, forward strand.
GACCAGGCCGCGGTCCGGGTCGCGCGCTCCTTCGGCTCGTCCACCGTCGTCCAGACGCTCACCCTGCGGGCGGGCGAGCAGCGGCTCGACATCGACACCGAGGTCGACTGGCACGAGACCGAGAAGTTCCTCAAGGCCGCGTTCCCGCTGGACGTGCACACCGAGCGGTACGCCGCCGAGACCCAGTTCGGCCACCTCTACCGGCCCACCCACACCAACACCAGCTGGGACGCCGCCAAGTTCGAGGCCTGCAACCACCGCTTCGTCCACCTCGACGAACCCGGCTGGGGCGTCGCCCTCGTCACCGCCTCCACCTACGGCCACGACGTCACCCGCGCCGTGCGCGACACCGACGGCGGCACCACCACCACGGTCCGCTTCTCGCTGCTGCGCGCGCCCCGCTTCCCCGACCCGAAGACCGACCAGGGCCTGCACCGCTTCCGGCACGCCCTCGTCCCGGGCGCGGCGATCGGCGACGCCGTCCGCGAGGGCTACCGGATCGGCCTGCCCGAGCGGCGCGTCACCGGCAGCGCCGAGCAGGTCGCGCCGCTGGTGCAGCTGGACAACGACGCGCTGGTGGTCAGCGCGGTCAAGCTCGCCGACGACCGCAGCGGCGACCTGATCGTCCGGGTCTACGAGGCCGGCGGCGGCCGTGCCCGTGGCCTGCTCACCACCTCCTACCCGCTGGCCGGCGCCGTCCCCTGCGACCTGCTGGAGCGGCCCTGGGACGGCACCCGCGGCGAGGTGGCCGTGGAGGACGGCGCGGTGCGGCTGGCGCTGCGGCCGTTCGAGCTGGTCACGCTGCGTCTGAGCGCGGCGGGCTGAGCACCGTCGGCTGACGGGGGTGGGGGGGGGCGGGGGTGGGGGGCCCCCCCCCCCCCCCCCCCCCCCCCCGAGGCGCCCCA
>NZ_JBHXML010000091.1:0-34880 GCF_042720345.1 Kitasatospora sp. NPDC058478
GACTGTGCCCGCCGCCGGGCCGCCGTGTAGTCTCCCCGCTGAGAGGTGTCGGGAGGTGACCGTGACGCAGTACGCCGGGGGTGGGCACGTCCCGCCGCGTCCCGCCGCTCCGCCGGGGCCGCAGCCGTCGGGGGCCGCCGCGCCGCCGCCGGTGCCGCCCGCTCCGGCTCCTGTTCCCGCCGCTGCGCCGCCGGCTCCGGCCGCTCCCGCACCGCCTGTTCCCGTGCCGCCCGCTCCGGCTCCTGTTTCCGCGCCCGTCCCGGCCGCACCCGCGCCCGGCGCGCCGGTCCCCGTCGGGGCCACCGGGCACTTCGTGCTGCCCTCCGGCGCGCCCGTGCAACTCCCCGCCCACCCGCCGCAGCGGCACGCGCCCGCCAGTCCGATCGCCGTCCTGCTGATCGGCCCGGCCGGGGCGGGCAAGACCACCGTCGCCCGGTACTGGGCCGAGCGCCGGCCCAGCCCGACCGCGCACATCAGCCTGGACGACGTCCGCGAGTGGGTGCAGTCCGGCTTCGCCAACCCGCAGTCCGGCTGGAACAACGCCTCCGAGGCGCAGTACCGGCTGGCCCGCCGCACCTGCGGCTTCGCCTGCCGCAACTACCTCGCCAACGGCATCTCCTGCATCATCGACGACGCCGTCTTCCCGGACCGCCCGGCCATCGGCCTCGGCGGCTGGAAGCGGCACATCGGCCCCGGCATGATCCCGGTCGTGCTGCTGCCCAGCCTGGACTCCGTGCTGCACCGCAACGCCCGGCGCGGCGGCACCCGGCGGCTCGGTGACGAGGAGGTGGCGCGGATCCACGGCCGGATGGCCGGCTGGTACAACTCCGGGCTGCCGATCATCGACAACTCGTACCTGGACGTGGCCGGCACCGCCGCCGAGCTGGACCGCGTCATCCTGGCCCGGCTGATGGGCATGCCGGTCCGCTGACCTGCGACGATCCGGTGCTGTCGGCGCCGACTGCGATGATGTGCAGGTCCTGTCGAACCACCCCGGGGGAGCTGACGCCCGTGCCGGAAGGCCACATCATCCACCGCCTCGCCGCCGAGAACCGGAAGGCCTTCGGCGGCCGCCCGGTCGAGGTGTCCAGCCCGCAGGGCCGGTTCGCCGACGAGGCCAAGGCCATCGACGGGCAGCTGCTCACCGCGGCCGAAGCCGTCGGCAAGCACCTGTTCCTCGGCTTCGAGGAGGGCGCCTGGGTGCACGTCCACCTCGGCCTCTACGGCGGCTTCGCCTTCGGCACCGGGCCCGCGCCCGAGCCGGTCGGCCTGGTCCGGCTGCGGCTGGCCAACGACGACGGCTACGCCGATCTGCGCGGCCCCAACACCTGCGCGCTGGTCACCGGCGCGGAGAAGGCCGCCGTCGCCGCCCGGCTGGGCCCCGACCCGCTGCGCGCCGACGCCGACCCGCAGGCCGCCTGGCGCCGGATATCGGCCAGCCGGACGACCGTCGCCGCGCTGCTGATGGACCAGAAGGTGCTGGCCGGGGTGGGCAACGTCTACCGGGCCGAGGTGCTGTTCCGCCACGGGATCAACCCGCACCGCGCCGGCCGCGACCTCACCCGGGGCGAGTGGGACGCGATCTGGGCCGACCTGGTCGCCCTGATGCGCGAGGGCGTCGGCGCGGGCCGGATCGACACCGTCCGGCCCGAGCACACCCCCGAGGCGATGGGCCGCCCGCCGCGTGTCGACGACCACGGCGGCGAGGTGTACGTCTACCGGCGGGCCGCGATGCCCTGCCTGGTCTGCGGCACCGACGTCCGGACGGAGCAGCACGCCGCGCGCAACCTCTTCTGGTGCCCCGCCTGCCAGGCGGCCTGACCGGGTCCGCGGTTGCTCCGGCCGGGCCCCGGCGTGTCCTCCGGGGGGCCGGTCAGCCGACGGCCACGGTGGGCTCGTGGTGTTCGGCGGCGGCGCACGCGTCGAGGAGGGGGCGCATGGCCTCGTCCACGAGCCGGTAGCGCACGACCCGCCCGTCCTTGTCCCCGGTGACCACGCCCGCGGTGCGGAGCAGCCGCAGGGCCTGGGACACGGCGGGGTCGCGCATGCCGGTGGCGACGGCGAGGTCGGAGACGGCGAGCGGGCCGGCCCGGTGGAGGGCGAGCAGGAGGGCGAGCCGCCCGGGGTCGGCGAGCAGGGAGAACCGCTCGGCCCAGGTGCGGACGTGCGCGGGGTCGCCGATCGCGGCGATGGCCTCGCAGACCCGGTGTCCGTCGATGGTGCGGTGGCCCGCGCGGTCGGCCGGTACGAGATGCATGCGCACATTGTTGCAGGAGGGGGCCTGTGATCCTGGACACCTGCGCAGGTGCGCAGCCTTGCAAGGGTGGGTCCTGACCCCTACGGTGTTCCCCGCCGTGGTGCTCGGGAAGACCGGTGACGGATCCTCAGGGGTCCCAGTCCGGAGCGGCCCTCGCCACTGTGATCGGGCCATCGTGATCGTCGACGATGGAGAGACGTCCGTACCCACGACGCCACTGGGAGCCTCGCGCACCTGGGAAGGCGGGTACGGGACCCCCGTAAGCCAGGAGACCGGCCACGGCATCTCACGAAGTGTTTCCACGAGGTGCTGGAGCGTGACCCGAATGACCCTGCCCGAAACCGCCGCCGCCGAGGCGCCGGCGACACCGTCCGTGCTGCCCACGTTCCGCTGGAAGCGCGAGGACACCGTTCGCACGGCCGGGCTGATGGGGGTGATCCTGGCCATGCACGTGGTGGCGTTCGGGACGCTCATCTTCCTGGTCGCGCCCCACAACTACGCGGTCGGCACCCAGGTCTTCGGCGTGGGCCTGGGGATCACCGCGTACACCCTCGGCATGCGGCACGCCTTCGACGCCGACCACATCGCGGTGATCGACAACACCACCCGCAAGCTGATGGCGGACGGCAAGCGGCCGGTCTCGGTCGGCTTCTGGTTCGCCCTCGGGCACTCCTCGATGGTGGTGCTGATGGCCGCCCTGGTGGCGGGCGGCGCGCAGCTGGCCAGCACGCTGATGGACGACGACTCGACCACCCACAAGTGGCTCGGGATGGTCGGCACGACGGCCTCCGGCGCGTTCCTCTACCTGATCGGCGCGCTCAACCTGGCCGCGCTGCTCGGCATCCTCAAGGTGTTCCGGGCGATGCGGGCCGGGTCGTACGACGAGGCGCAGCTGGAGGAGCACCTCAACTCGCGGGGCTTCATGGCCCGGGTGCTGAACCGGGCGACCCGCTCGATCACCCGGCCCGGGCAGATGTTCCCGGTGGGCATGGTGCTGGGGCTGGGCTTCGACACCGCGACCGAGGTCACCCTGATGGTGATGGCCGGGTCGGGCGCGGCGGCCGGGTTGCCCTGGTACGCGATCGTCTGCCTGCCGCTGCTGTTCGCGGCCGGGATGAGCCTGTTCGACACCCTGGACGGGACGTTCATGAACTTCGCGTACCAGTGGGCCTTCGCCAACCCGGTCCGGAAGGTGTACTACAACCTGACGATCACCGGGCTGTCGATCGCGGTGGCCTTCGTCATCGGCACCATCGAGCTGGTCGGCGTGCTGCACGAGAAGCTCGATCTGACCGATCCGGTCACCGGCTGGATCGCGGGCATCTCGCTGGACAACGTCGGCTACGCGATCGCCGGGCTGTTCGTGGTGGTCTGGGCCGCGGCGATCGCCTACTGGAAGCTGGCCCGGGTGGAGAAGCGCTGGGTGGCCGCCGAGTAGTGGCGGCTGCGAGCGGCGACGGCTGCGAGCAGCGACGGCGCCTCCCCCGGGATCCCGGGGGAGGCGCCGTTTCGTCGCTGCGGGGCGGTACGGGTCGCTGCCGGTCGGCGTTCCGTCGGTGCGGGGTTCAGTTCGGGCGGGCGGGGTTCAGCGCTCTTCGCGGAAGTCGACGTGTCGGCGCGCGACCGGGTCGTACTTGCGCAGGACCATCCGGTCCGGGTCGTTGCGGCGGTTCTTGCGGGTCACGTACGTGTAGCCGGTGCCGGCGGTGGAGCGGAGCTTGATGACGGGGCGCAGTTCACTACGGGCCATGGGTGTCCTCCCGGGTTGGCGGGTTGGCGGGTTGGCGGGTTGGCGGGTTGGCGGGTTGGCGGGTTGGCGGGGTGTTCGGGGCCGGGGCGAAACCGTACACCGAAATGGAAGTCATTTTCATCTGGTGTAACGTGAGCTCCGTCCTGCCCATTCCCGGACGTCAGGGAGCACCCATGTCCGCCCACTGCCAACTCACCGGCCGCAAGCCCGGATTCGGCAACGCGATCTCGCACTCGCACCGCCGCACCCGCCGCCGCTTCGACCCCAACATCCAGCACAAGCGCTACTGGCTGCCCGGCGAGGGCCGGTACGTCCGGCTCACCCTCAGCGCCAAGGGCATCCGCACCATCGACACGATCGGCATCGAGGCCGCCGTCGCCCGCATCCGCGCCCGAGGGGGGAAGGTCTGATGGCCAAGCAGAGCAAGATCGCCAAGAACGAGCAGCGCCGCGCCGTCGTGGCCCGGTACGCCGAGCGCCGCGCCGAGCTCAAGCGGATCATCGCCCACCCCGGCACCGCCCCCGCCGAACGCGCCGCCGCCCAGGCCGAACTCGCCCGCCAGCCCCGCGACGCCAGCGCCACCCGGATCCGCAACCGCGACGCCGTCGACGGCCGCCCCCGCGGCTACCTGCGGGCCTTCGGCCTCTCCCGGGTCAACCTCCGCGTCCACGCCCACGCCGGCCACCTGCCCGGCGTCCGCAAGGCCAGCTGGTGAGCGGCGTGGACGGGATCAAGCTGCCCGTGGTGGTCGTCGCCGGACTGCACGCCGCCGAACGCCGGGCCGCCGTCCGGGAGTTGGCCGCGGCTGCGGTGGACGCGGTGGTCCTCCACCACGACCTGCGGGAGGCCTCGCAGGGTGTCGTCCACCGTGAACTGCGCGACGCGGGAGGCGGGTTCGACGCCGCCGACGTCCCGCTGGTGAACGACTGCCCCTGCTGCGCCCTGCGCGAGGACCTGCTGCCGCGACTGCTGCGGATCGCCGACGAAGGCCGGTACGGACTCGCGATCGTCGAACTGTGGGGCGGCAGCGACCCGCACCCGGCCGTCGAGGTGATCGCCGGGGGAGAGGCGGACGGCCGCCATCTGGAGGACGCCGTCGAACTCGCGGGCGTGGTCACGGCCGTCGACCCGGACCGGCTGATCGGCGAACTCTCCGTCTCCGACGACCTGGTGGACCACGGCGAGCACACCGCCCGCCAGGACCAGCGGACCCGCGCGGAGGCGCTCGCCCACCAGGTCGAGTACGCCACCACCCTCGCCGTCCCGCGCGCGACGGCGCACACGCCCGGGCTCGCGCTGCTCCGCCAGCTCCACCCCACCGCCCGGGTCGTCCGGCTCGGCACCGGCGCGCTCACCCGGGCCGCCCTCGGCGGCTTCGACGTCGCCGCCGCCCGCGACCGGGTCAACCCGGCGATCGCGCTGCTCCCGCAGGAGAGCGACGAGGCCGGCGTCACCACGCTGGTCTGGGAGCGCCGCCGCCCGCTGCACCCCGAGCGGCTGCACCGGGCGCTGGAACTGCTCGTCCCCGCCGCCCAGCGCAGCCGCGGCCGCTTCTGGCTGGCCAACCGGCCCGACCTGATGCTCGCCTGGGACGCCGCCGGGGCCAACCTCGCCGTCGAGGAGTGCGGGCCCTGGCTCACCTCCCTGCCCGACGCCGCCTGGGAGCTCTACCCGCCCGCCCGCCGGGCCGCCGCCGCCCTCGACTGGCACCCTCTGCACGGCGACCGGGTGCAGCAGCTCAGCTTCACCGCCGAGGGCCTGGACGTCGACGGTGTCACCGGGCTGCTCGACTCCTGTCTGCTCACCGACGCCGAACTCGCCGCCGGCGAACCCGGCTGGAAGGCCCTGCCGGACGCCTTCCGGGACCTGCTCGACCCCGTTCACTGAGGAGCCGTCACTGTGCGTAAGCGACCGAACCCGCCCAAGGACCGGCCGAACCCGCTGTTCGCGGCCGGCGTCGAGTACATCGACTACAAGGACACCGACCTGCTGCGGCGCTTCGTCTCCGACCGCGGCAAGATCCGGAGCCGCCGCGTCACCCGGCTCACCGTCCAGCAGCAGCGCGCCGTGGCCGGGGCCGTCAAGAACGCCCGCGAGATGGCCCTCCTCCCGTACGCCGCCGGCACCACCCGGTAGCCATCGCCGCCGTCACCACCGCCACCACCGTCACCACCGTCACCACCCGACAAGGAGCCCCCGATGGCCGTCCCCAAGCGCAAGACGTCCCGCAGCAACACCCGGCACCGCCGGGCCCAGTGGAAGGGCAAGGCCCCGAAGCTCGTCCCGATCACCCTCAACGGCCGCGAACTGCTCGTCCCCCAGAACCTGGTCCCCGCCTATCGCCGCGGCCTGATCGATCCGGAGGGGGCGTAGCGACCACAAAGAGGGCGCGCGGGGGCGGGAGCGCGCCCTGTCGGGGGTGCTCGGCGGGCGGATCGGGGTGGGGGTTCGTAGGCTCGACGCATGTCTGATGCGTACGCGGGTCGGCGGGAGCGGGTGAGGGAGCACTGCAGTGCGGCCGGGGCCGATGCGGCGCTGATCACCCGGGCGGCGAACGTGCGGTATCTGACGGGCTGCGCGCCCTGCGGGGCGACGCTGCTGCTGACCCGGGAGCGGGTGCTGCTGGCAGTGCCGGACGATCTGCCGCCGGACGACACCGGGGAGCACCTGATCGCGCCGGACGTCACCCAGGTGCCGGTGGCGGCCGCGGCGGACACCGCCCTGGCGGCGGCCGCCGCCGCCGCGCGACTGGGCGTGGCGGACCTCGCGGTGGAGGAGCACGACCTGACCGTCAGCCGCCACCGCGCGGTGGCGAGCCTGGCGGAGGGGGCCCGGCTGGCCGACCTGGCGCAGGTGGTCGAGCGGCTGCGGGTGGTCAAGGACGAGCACGAGATCGCCGACCTGCGGATCGCCGCCGAGATCGCCGACCAGGCGCTCGGCGAACTGCTGGAGTCGATCCTGGTCGGCCGTACCGAACGGCACCTGGCGATGGAGCTGGAACGCCGGATGATCGACCACGGCGCGGACCGGGCGGCCTACCCGGTGTCCGTCGGCACCGGCAGCCACTCCGGCCGGCCCGCCCACCAGCCGACCGACCGCCGGGTGGAGGAGGGCGACTTCCTCACCGTGGTGATGGGCGCCCAGTACCGGGGCTACGGCGTCTCCACCGCCCGGACCTTCGTGATCGGCGCCGCCCCCGCGCCCTGGCAGGTGGAGCTGCACCGGCTGGTGTTCCGGGCCCAGCGGGCCGGCCGGGAGGCGCTCGGACCGGGCGTGGAGCAGTACGTGCCCGACCGGGCCGCGCGGCAGATCCTGGAGGCGGCCGGCCACACCGAGACCTCCCCGCACCCGGTGGGGCACGGCATCGGGCTGGAGATCCGGGAGGCGCCGCGCCTCGGTCCGTCGGACATGGGTAAACTGGACAGCCGCGTGCCGGTCACCGTCGGCCCAGGGGTCCACCTCCCGGGCAAGGGCGGTGTCCGGATCGAGGACACGCTCGTGGTGCGCCCCCCAGAGGAGGGCGGGCCCGAGCTGCTCACCATCACCACCAAGGAGCTCCTCGCCCTGTGACCGCGGCCGCCCGTCGGCCGTCGGCGGCAGGACGCAAGCCTTGGTTCCTTGACAGCTATATCCAGGAGTAAGTGCGCCCGTGGCTTCCACGAACGATCTCAAGAACGGCATGGTCCTCAAGCTGGAGGGCGGCAAGCTCTGGTCCGTCGTCGAGTTCCAGCACGTCAAGCCCGGCAAGGGCCCGGCCTTCGTGCGCACGAAGCTCAAGGAGGTCCTGACCGGCAAGGTCGTCGACAAGACCTTCAACGCCGGCACCAAGGTCGAGACCGCCAACGTCGACAAGCGCGGCATGCAGTTCTCGTACAAGGACGGCGAGAACTTCGTGTTCATGGACACGGACACCTACGACCAGATCGTGGTCGAGCCGGCCGTCGTCGGCGACGCCTCCAAGTACCTGCTGGAGGGCTTCGAGGCCCTGGTCGCCATGTACGAGGGTGCCCCCCTGTACATCGAGCTCCCGGCCTCCGTCGAGCTGCTGATCTCCCACACCGAGCCGGGCGTCCAGGGCGACCGCTCCACCGGCGGCTCCAAGCCGGCCACGCTGGAGACCGGCGCCGAGATCGCCGTGCCGCTCTTCATCGTCACCGGCGAGAAGATCAAGGTCGACACCCGCGACGGCGGCTACCTCGGCCGGGTGAAGTAAGTCCGTGTCGGCCGCACGTAGCAAGGCCCGTACCCGGGCCTTTCAGATCCTCTTCGAGGCCGACCACCGCGGGGTCGACCCGCAGCGGGTCCTCGCGGACTGGGTGGCCCGCGCCCGCGAGCCGAAGCCCGACGAGGGCACCCCGCAGGTCGGCGAGTACACCATGGAGTTGATCGAGGGGTACGTCCAGCACGCTCGCCGGATCGACGACCTGATCTCGCAGTACGCGGTGGGCTGGACCCTCGACCGGATGCCGATCGTGGACCGCAACGTCCTGCGGCTCGGCGCCTACGAGCTGATCTGGGAGGACGGCGTCCCGGACGCGGTCGTCCTGGACGAGGCCGTGGAGATCGCCAAGGAGTTCTCCACGGACGACTCCCCGGCGTTCGTCAACGGTCTGCTCGCCCGCTTCCTGGAGCTGAAGCCGAGCATCCGCCGGTAGGTCGTGCGCCCTAGGCCCCGACCACCGGTGGCGGTGAAACCCGCAGAACGGCCGCTGGACCCGGATTCCGGGTCCGGCGGCCGTCGCGCGTTTCACCCGGGCGGCGTAAGGTGGTGCCCTACTCGCCAGTAACTTGGCGTTCGGAAACCGCAGTGAAGGGCAGGCCACCCCCCATGACCACCGCGACCCGCAGCGAGTTCGACCAGGGCATCGCCCTGACCCGGCACCCTGACGAGCCCGGCCGCTACGAGGCCGAACTCGGTGCCGGCTGGCAGATCGGCGGCGGGGTCAACGGCGGGCTGCTGCTCGCCGTCGCCGGACACGCGCTGTCGCTGGAGCACGGCGACCACCCCGACCCGGTGTCGATCAGTGGTTACTACCTGTCCGCCTCCACGCCCGGCCCGGCCACCGTCCGCACGGAGGTGCTGCGCACCGGCCGCGGGCTCTCCACCGGTACCGCCTCGCTCAGCCAGGACGGCGTGGAGCGGCTGCGGGTGGTCGCCAGCCACGGTGACCTCTCCACCGCCGACGGCGAGGTGCGCACCAGCGCCCTGCCGCCGCAGCTGCCGCCGCCGGACCAGTGCATCGGCGTCGAGCACGCGCCCCGGGAGCTGATCGCCCAGGCCGAACTGCTGGAGCGCTTCGACCTGCGGCTGGACCCGGCCACCATCGGCTGGGCGCTCGGGCAGCCGTCCGGCAACGGGCGGATCCAGGGCTGGTTCCGGCTCGCCGACGGCCGCGATCCCGACCCGCTGCTGCTCCTGCTGGTCGCCGACGCGCTGCCGCCGGTGACCTTCGACCTGGGCATGCCCGGCTGGGCCCCGACCGTCGAACTGACCGTCCACCTGCGGGCCAGGCCGGTCCCGGGCTGGCTGCGGGTCACCCACGCCACCCGCAACGTGGCCGGCGGGTACTTCGAGGAGGACGCCGAGGTCTGGGACGAGTCCGGCCGCCTGGTCGCGCAGTCCCGCCAGCTGGCCCGGGTGCCACGGAAGGCGTGAATCACATCGTCTTACCGTCGGTTACATTCCTGTGACACGCCGTACGTGTGCGGCGCGCGCGGATGGGGAGATAGACGGTCAGCGGCGAGCCGGCCGCTGACCGTCACCTGCCGACGCCAGGAGCCATTCGATGAGCCATAGTGGCCGCGCCCGCCGCAACTCCGACTGCACCGCCGGCGGCCCGCGACCCACGGTGCGGGCGCCGCACCAGCGGCGGCGGGTCGAGGGGGCCGAGCAGGCGTTCGTCATCGGGATCCTGACCAGCGCGGCCGACTTCGCCCGGGCCCGCGCCTGGGGGCTGTCGAACGCCGCCGACCACGAGCAGTACCTGGCCGAGACCGCCGAGCTGCTGGCCGACGCCCTGGAGCGCTTCGACACCGTGCGGGCCCGGATGTTCCACCCGCAGGACTTCGCGGAGTTCTGCGTGCTGCACGGGCTGGACCCGGCCGAGCCGCTCGCCCGCGACCGCTACCTGGTCAATCCGCCGTTGCAGACCCAGCTGTTGGCCTATCAGGGCGAGGAACTGGCCGGGGACTTCGTGCCGCGCCTGGTCCGGGCCCGGGAGAACGGGCTGACGCTCTGCCACGCGGACCTGCTGCTGGACGGCGGCCTGTCCGGGGCCGCGGGCGAGGTCGACGAGGAGCACGCCCGCTGGGTGCGCGCCGCCCGTCAGCGCGGCGCCGAGGTGTTCCGCCGGATGCTGGTCGGCGCGGGCGCCGGGGTGTACGAGCTGCGGCTGCGGGTGGACGCGCCGGGCGGGCGGCTGACCGCGGCGGCCCGGGTGCTGCAGTGGGAGGACGGAGTGGTCCGGATCAACGACGAGGACCTGGAGCTGGTCTGCGCGGTGCTGTGCGCCGGATTGGCGCTGGAGCTGCCGGGGGTGGCGGTGCTGCACGGCTCGCAGGGCTCGGTGGCGGCGGGCGGCGCCCGCGGCGCAGCCGCTGACGAGCACTTCCTGCCGGCCTCCTGGGCCTGGTCGAGCGGCGGGCAGGACTGGGCGCCGGCTGCCGGGCCGGTGCGGTTGGACGGCGTGGCGGCGCAGCCCGGCTACAGCCTGGGGACGGTCTGCTGAGCCGGCCGTGGACGCGCGACGGCGCGGCCCCCGGGATGCGGGGTGCCGCGCCGTGACGTTTCTGCAAGGCCCGGGGCGTGGCCCGGACCGCGGACCGAGCCGACGGGAGCCGGTGCGGCGAGCGTCAGCTCGCCTCCTCCTCGCGCACCGCACGGCGCGCGTCGGGGTTCAGCACGCCCCAGGAGATCAGCTGCTCGGTGAGGATCGACGGCGACTGGTCGTAGATGACCGCCAGGGTGCGCAGGTCGTCCTGGCGGATCGACAGCACCTTGCCGTTGTAGTCGCCGCGCTGGCTCTGGATCGTCGCCGCGTAGCGCTGCAGCGGGCCGGCCTTCTCGGACGGGACCTGGGTCAGTCTCTCCAGGTCGAGCACCAGGCGCGGCGGCGGCTCGGCCGCGCCGCCGGGGGTGCCGCCGGGCAGCAGCTCCTGCACCGGGACGCCGTAGAACTCCGCCAGCTCGGCCAGCCGCTGCACGGTGACCGCACGGTCGCCGCGCTCGTACGAGCCGACGACGACTGCCTTCCAGCGCCCCTGGGACTTCTCCTCGACACCGTGCAGGGAGAGACCCTGCTGAGTGCGGATCGCTCGGAGCTTGCCCCCGAGTTGCTTCGCGTAGTCGCTGGACATTGATCTCCCCGGACGAGATTGCTTCGCGTTCAGTGGTGGGTCACGGACGATGGTCGACGCCGTTACCGGTGGGTTCGACGTCCGTCTCGTAACTCACTGTGAGGTTACGTAGAGTAAGGTAGCTGCGTCAAGCCGAATGGGGCAGTCGTGCGAATGGCCCGCATCCGCGGCGCGTCCGGGGCGTGAACCCGGCGAAGCGGAATGGTGCGTGTCCGGTTGCCTCCCGGCCCGCTGCTAGGATGGCTCGAAGCCCGCGCCAGGTCGGCGAGGGCAGTCCCAGACATCCTTTAAGGCCCGTCCAGTGAGGCGGGGAAGGAGGTCCGCTTCGGCATGACCACACACCAAGATTCGACGCCGCGACCGCCGCACCAGGTGCTGGACGGCACGGACATCGCCCGGGTCGTCACCCGGATAGCGCACGAGATCGTCGAGCGCGCCAAGGGCGCCGAGGACGTCGTGCTGCTCGGCATCCACACCAGGGGCGTCCACCTCGCCCGCCGCCTGCACGGCCGGCTGGCCCAGATCACCGGGCGCGAGATCCCGCTGGGTGCCCTGGACATCACCATGTACCGGGACGACCTGCGGCTCAAGCCCGCCCGCGCCCTGGAGCACACCGAGATCCCGTCCGGCGGCATCGACGGCAAGCTCGTCATCCTCGTCGACGACGTGCTCTTCTCCGGCCGCACCATCCGGGCCGCGCTCGACGCGCTGAACGACATCGGCCGCCCGCGCGCCGTCCAGCTCGCCGTCCTGGTCGACCGCGGTCACCGCGAGCTGCCGATCCGGGCCGACTACGTGGGCAAGAACCTCCCCACCTCGCTGCGCGAGGCCGTGCAGGTGCGCCTGTCCGACAGCGACGGCGTGGACGCCGTGCTGGTCGGAGACCGCGCCTACACCGATGCGTCGCGCTCCGCGCGCGATGAACAGGGTTCGCAGGCCCTGGCCTCCCAGCCGTCCGAACCGCACCTCCCGGAGTAGCCCGCGTGAAGCGCCACCTCGTCTCCGCCGCCGACCTCACCCGCGACGACGCGCTGCTGATCCTGGACACCGCCGAGGAGCTGGCCCAGCTCTCCGGACGGGCCGTCAAGAAGCTGCCCACGCTGCGCGGCCGGACCGTCGTCAACCTCTTCTTCGAGGACTCGACCCGCACCAAGACCTCCTTCGAGGTCGCCGAGAAGCGGCTCTCCGCCGACGTCATCAACTTCTCCGCCAAGGGCTCCTCGGTCTCCAAGGGCGAGAGCCTCAAGGACACCGCGCTCACCCTCCAGGCGATGGGCGCCGACGCGGTCGTCGTCCGGCACCACGCCTCGGGCGCGCCGGCCCGCCTCGCCCAGTCCGACTGGCTGCACGGCAGCGTGATCAACGCCGGTGACGGCACCCACGAGCACCCCACCCAGGCGCTGCTCGACGCCTTCACCATGCGCCGCCACCTCAACGCCGGGCTGGGCAACGACCTCGCCGGGCGCCGGGTGACCATCGTCGGCGACATCCTGCACAGCCGGGTCGCCCGTTCCAACGTGCACCTGCTGACCACCCTCGGTGCCCAGGTCACCTTCGTCGCCCCGCCGACGCTGCTGCCGATCGGCATTCAGAACTGGCCCTGCGAGGTCAGCTACGACCTGGACCGCGTGCTCCCCAAGACGGACGCGGTGATGATGCTGCGGGTGCAGCGCGAGCGGATGAACGCCGCGTTCTTCCCGACCGAGCGCGAGTACAGCCGCCGCTACGGCCTGAACGGCACCCGGATGTCCCAGCTGCCCGAGCACGCCATCGTGATGCACCCCGGCCCGATGGTGCGCGGCATGGAGATCACCGCCGAGGTCGCCGACTCGCCGCGCTGCACCGTGGTCGAGCAGGTCGCCAACGGCGTGTCGGTCCGGATGGCCGTCCTGTACCTGCTGCTCGGGGGAGCCACCCTCAACGACGCCCGCACCGACTCCGTGGAGACCGCTCAGTGACCACCTACCTGATCCGCAACGCCCAGATCCTCGGCGGTGCCCCGCAGGACCTCCACCTCGCCGACGGTGTGATCAAGGCGATCGGCACCGGCCTGGCGGTCGAGGCGGACATCGAGATCGACGCCGGCGGCCTGATCGTGCTGCCCGGCCTCGTCGACCTGCACACCCACCTGCGCGAGCCCGGCCGCGAGGACGCCGAGACCGTGCTCACCGGCACCCGGGCCGCCGCGATGGGCGGCTTCACCGCCGTGCACGCGATGGCCAACACCACCCCGGTGGCCGACACCGCCGGCGTGGTCGAGCAGGTCTGGCGGCTCGGCCAGGAGGCCGGCTACTGCGACGTGCAGCCGGTCGGCGCCGTCACCGTCGGCCTGGAGGGCAACAAGCTCGCCGAGCTGGGCGCGATGCACGAGTCCGCCGCGAACGTGCGGGTCTTCTCCGACGACGGCAAGTGCGTGGACGACGCGGTGCTGATGCGCCGCGCCCTGGAGTACGTCAAGGCCTTCGACGGCGTCGTCGCCCAGCACGCCCAGGAGCCGCGGCTCACCGAGGGCGCCCAGATGAACGAGGGCCAGGTCTCCGGCGAGCTCGGGCTCGGCGGCTGGCCGGCCGTCGCCGAGGAGTCGATCATCGCGCGGGACGTGCTGCTCGCCGCGCACGTCGGCTCCCGGCTGCACGTCTGCCACGTCTCCACCGCCGGCTCGGTCGAGATCATCCGCTGGGCCAAGGCCAAGGGCTGGGACGTCACCGCCGAGGTCACCCCGCACCACCTGCTGCTCACGGACGAGCTGGTCCGCTCCTACGACCCGGTCTACAAGGTCAACCCGCCGCTGCGCACCGCCGAGGACGTCCAGGCGCTGCGCAAGGCGCTCGCGGACGGCACCATCGACGCCGTCGCCACCGACCACGCGCCGCACCCGGACGAGGACAAGGACTGCGAGTGGGCCGTCGCCGCGATGGGCATGGTCGGCCTGGAGACCGCGCTGTCGGTCGTGCAGCAGACCATGGTGGACACCGGCCTGCTGAACTGGGAGGGCGTCGCCGACCGCATGTCGCACCGCCCGGCCCGGATCGGCCGTCTCGCCGGACAGGGCCGTCCCGTCTCGGTCGGTGAGCCGGCCAACCTGGTGCTGTTCGATCCCGCGTACCGTGGTGCCGTGAACCCGGACAGCTTCGCCACCCGCAGCCGCAACACCCCCTACAAGGGCCTTGACCTGCCCGGACGGGTGCACGCCACCTTCCTGCGCGGGCGCGCCACCGTGCTGGCCGGCGAGCTGGCCGAGCAGGGCGGGGCGGCGTGACCGGCCCGGCCGCGCTCGCCCAGGAGCAGGCCAAGGTCACCAACTGGCCCGGGTACATCGGCTGGGCCGTCGGCCTGCTGATCGTCATCGGGCTCGTCTACTGGCTGATGCGGCAGGGCTGGAACTGGCGGCGCACCCTCCAGTCCGGCATCCCGCCGCTGCCCGCCGTGCCGGCCGGCGCCGGGCGGACCATCCTGGAGACCAGCGGGCGGTACCACGGCTCCACCACCGCCGGGAACTGGCTCGACCGGGTCGTCGCGCACGGCCTGGGCACCCGCAGCCGCGCCGACCTCACCCTCGGCGAGGACGGCCTGCTGGTGCGGCGCCCCGGTGACGTCGACCTCTGGATCCCGGCCGGGCACCTGACCGGTGCCCGCACGGACTCCGGGATCGCCGGCAAGGTCGTCCCGGCCGGGCTGCTCGTCGTTAGCTGGACGCACGAGGGCACCGAGCTGGACTCGGGCTTCCGGGCCGACCACCCCGACGAGCACGCCGCCTGGGTCGAGGCGATCGCCCAACTCGCAACACGTACGAAGACGAAGACGGAAGAGGCCGCTCAATGACCGCACCTGCCCCCACCACGCAGCGCCGACGGCGGGAGCGCACCCCCGCCGTGCTCGTCCTGGAGGACGGCCGGACCTTCCGCGGCGAGGCCTACGGCGCGACCGGCGAGACCTTCGGCGAGGCCGTCTTCAACACCGGCATGTCCGGCTACCAGGAGACCCTCACCGACCCGTCGTACCACCGCCAGGTGGTCGTGATGACCGCCCCGCAGATCGGCAACACCGGCTGGAACGACGAGGACGACGAGTCCAAGCGGATCTGGGTCGCCGGGTACGTCGTGCGCGACCCCGCCCGGGTGGCGTCCAACTGGCGCTCCACCCGCTCGCTGGACGAGGAGCTCGTCCGCCAGGGCGTCGTCGGCATCAGCGGCATCGACACCCGGGCGCTCACCCGCCACCTGCGCGAGCGCGGCGCGATGCGCTGCGGCATCTTCTCCGGCGAGGCGCTGACCGACCAGGCCGAACTGCTCGCCCGGGTGCAGCAGTCGCCCGAGATGAAGGGCGCCGACCTGTGCGCCGAGGTGGCGACCACCGAGGCGTACGTCGTGCCCGCGATCGGTGAGAAGAAGTTCACCGTCGCCGCGCTGGACCTCGGCATCAAGGGGATGACCCCGCAGCGGATGGCCGAGCGCGGCATCGAGGTGCACGTGCTGCCGGCCAACTCCACCCTGGAGGACCTCTACGCGGTCCAGCCGGACGGCGTGTTCTTCTCCAACGGCCCGGGCGACCCGGCCACCGCCGACCACCAGGTCGCCGTCGCGCAGGGCGTGCTGGAGCGCGGGACCCCGTTCTTCGGGATCTGCTTCGGCAACCAGATCCTCGGCCGCGCACTGGGCTTCGGCACCTACAAGCTCAAGTACGGCCACCGCGGCATCAACCAGCCGGTGCAGGACCGCACCACCGGCAAGGTCGAGGTGACCGCGCACAACCACGGCTTCGCCGTGAACGCACCGCTGGACCGGGTGAGCGACACCCCCTTCGGGCGGGTCGAGGTCTCCCACGTCTGCCTCAACGACGACGTGGTCGAGGGCCTCCAGGCGCTCGACGTCCCCGCCTTCAGCGTGCAGTACCACCCCGAAGCGGCGGCCGGCCCGCACGACGCGGCCTACCTCTTCGACCGGTTCGTCGAGCTCATGCGCGGCGACGACAAGCACAGCGCGAAGCTCATGGAGGGCCAGCGTGCCTAAGCGCACTGACATCAAGTCCGTCCTGGTGATCGGGTCCGGCCCGATCGTGATCGGCCAGGCCGCCGAGTTCGACTACTCGGGCACGCAGGCCTGCCGCGTCCTCAAGGCCGAGGGCCTGCGGGTCGTGCTGGTCAACTCCAACCCGGCCACGATCATGACCGACCCGGAGATCGCCGACGCCACCTACGTCGAGCCGATCACCCCGGAGTTCGTCGAGCGGATCATCGCCAAGGAGCGCCCCGACGCGCTGCTGCCGACCCTCGGCGGGCAGACCGCGCTCAACACCGCGATCTCCCTGCACTCGGCCGGCACGCTGGAGAAGTACGGCGTCGAGCTGATCGGTGCCGACGTGGTGGCGATCAACAAGGGCGAGGACCGCCAGCTGTTCAAGGGCGTCGTCGAGGCGGTCAACGCCAAGATCGGCCACGGCGAGTCCGCCCGCTCGGTCATCTGCCACTCGATGGACGACGTGCTGGCCGGCGTCGACACGCTCGGCGGCTACCCCGTCGTCGTGCGCCCCTCCTTCACCATGGGCGGCGCCGGCTCCGGCTTCGCCCACGACGAGGAGGACCTGCGCCGCATCGCCGGCCAGGGCCTGGCCCTCTCGCCGACCACCGAGGTGCTCCTGGAGGAGTCCATCCTCGGCTGGAAGGAGTACGAGCTGGAGCTGATGCGCGACAAGAACGACAACGTCGTGGTCGTCTGCTCCATCGAGAACTTCGACCCGATGGGCGTGCACACCGGTGACTCGATCACCGTCGCCCCGGCGATGACCCTCACCGACCGTGAGTACCAGATCCTGCGCGACATCGGCATCGCCGTGATCCGCGAGGTCGGCGTCGACACCGGCGGCTGCAACATCCAGTTCGCCGTCAACCCCGACGACGGCCGGGTCATCGTCATCGAGATGAACCCGCGGGTGTCGCGCTCCTCCGCGCTGGCCTCGAAGGCGACCGGCTTCCCGATCGCCAAGATCGCCGCCAAGCTGGCCGTCGGCTACACGCTCGACGAGATCCCCAACGACATCACCGAGCAGACCCCGGCCTCCTTCGAGCCGGCCCTCGACTACGTCGTGGTGAAGGTCCCCCGGTTCGCGTTCGAGAAGTTCCCGAGCGCCGACGCCACGCTGACCACCACCATGAAGTCGGTCGGCGAGGCCATGGCCATGGGCCGCAACTTCCCCGAGGCGCTGCAGAAGGCGCTGCGCTCGCTGGAGAAGAAGGGCTCCCAGTTCTCCTGGACCGGCCCGGTCGGCGACAAGGCCGAGCTGCTGGTCAAGGCGGTCGTGCCGACCGACGGCCGGATCAACACCGTGATGGAGGCCATCCGGGCCGGTGCCACCCCGGAGGAGGTGTTCGAGGCCACCAAGATCGACCCGTGGTTCGTCGACCAGCTCTTCCTGCTCGACGAGATCGCCGCCGAGCTGACCGAGGCCGTGAAGCTCACCCCCGAGCTGCTGCGCCACGCCAAGCGGCACGGCTTCTCCGACCAGCAGATCGGCGAGATCCGCGGCCTGAAGCCGGACGTCGTCCGCGAGGTCCGGCACGCGCTCGGCATCCGCCCGGTGTTCAAGACCGTCGACACCTGCGCCGCCGAGTTCGCCGCCAAGACCCCGTACTTCTACTCGTCCTACGACGAGGAGAACGAGGTCGCCCCGCGCACCAAGCCGGCCGTGATCATCCTCGGCTCCGGCCCGAACCGCATCGGCCAGGGCATCGAGTTCGACTACTCCTGCGTGCACGCCTCCTTCGCGCTGGCCGACGCCGGGTACGAGACCGTGATGGTCAACTGCAACCCGGAGACCGTCTCCACCGACTACGACACCTCCGACCGGCTCTACTTCGAGCCGCTCACCCTGGAGGACGTGCTGGAGATCGTCCACGCCGAGCAGCAGGCCGGCCCGCTGGCCGGCGTGATCGTCCAGCTCGGCGGCCAGACCCCGCTCGGCCTGGCCCAGGCGCTCAAGGACAACGGCGTGCCGATCGTCGGCACCCAGCCCGAGGCGATCGACCTCGCCGAGGAGCGCGGCGCCTTCGGCCGCGTGCTGCGCGACGCCGGCCTGCCCGCCCCCAAGCACGGCACCGCCTTCTCCTTCGCCGAGGCCAAGGCCATCGCCGACGAGATCGGCTACCCGGTGCTCGCCCGCCCGTCGTACGTGCTCGGCGGCCGCGGCATGGAGATCGTCTACGACGAGGCCTCGCTCGCCTCCTACCTGGAGCGCCACGCCGGCCTGATCTCCGAGCACCCGGTGCTCATCGACCGCTTCCTCGACGACGCGGTGGAGATCGACGTCGACGCGCTGTACGACGGCACCGAGCTCTACCTCGGCGGCGTCATGGAGCACATCGAGGAGGCCGGCATCCACTCCGGCGACTCCGCCTGCGCGCTGCCCCCGATCACCCTCGGCGGCTACGACATCAAGCGCCTGCGCACCTCCACCGAGGCCATCGCGCGCGGCGTCGGCGTCCGCGGCCTGATCAACATCCAGTTCGCGCTGGCCGGGGACATCCTGTACGTGCTGGAGGCCAACCCGCGCGCCTCCCGCACCGTGCCGTTCACCTCCAAGGCGACCGCCGTGCCGCTGGCCAAGGCCGCCGCCCGGATCTCGCTCGGCGCCACCATCGCCGAACTGCGCGCCGAGGGCCTGCTCCCGGCCGAGGGCGACGGCGGCACGCTGCCGGCCGACGCGCCGATCGCGGTCAAGGAGGCCGTGATGCCGTGGAGCCGCTTCCGCGACATCCACGGCCGCGGCGTGGACACCGTGCTCGGCCCGGAGATGCGCTCGACCGGCGAGGTCATGGGCATCGACAAGGTCTTCGGCACGGCCTACGCCAAGGCCCAGGCCGGCGCCTACGGCGCGCTGCCGACCAAGGGCAAGGTCTTCGTCTCGGTCGCCAACCGCGACAAGCGCAACCTGGTCTTCCCGGCCCGCGCGCTGGTCGGCCTCGGCTTCGAGGTGCTCGCCACCGCCGGCACCGCCGAGGTGCTGCACCGCGGCGGCATCCCGTCCACGCTGGTGCGCAAGCACAGCGAGGGCGAGGGCCCCAACGGCGAGCGGACCATCGTCCAGCTGATCCACGACGGTGAGGTCGACCTCATCATCAACACGCCGTACGGCACCGGCGGGCGCCTCGACGGCTACGAGATCCGCACCGCCGCCGTGTCCCGCGGCGTGCCCTGCCTGACCACGGTCCAGGCGATGGGCGCGGCCGTCCAGGGCATGGACGCGCTGCTGCGCGACGAGGTCGGGGTGATGTCGCTCCAGGAGCACGCCGCGCTGATCAACGCCGGCCGCAAGTAGCACCACAGCAGTGGGGGGCACCGAGGCCAGCCGGGTGCCCCCCACTTCCATGCCCTGATCCGGGTGCTCACGCTCAGATCCGGGCCCTGATCCGGGAGTTGGGTTTTTGTACAAGCTGCTGTTCGACCTCGTCTTCAAGAAGATGGACCCCGAGAAGGCCCACCACCTCGCCTTCTTCTGGATCCGGCTCGCCTCCTCGGTGCCCGGCCTGCGCACGCTGGCGCGGCTGGTGCTCGCCCCGCGCGACCGGGCGCTGCACACCACCGCCCTCGGCCTCGACCTGCCGGGCCCGTTCGGCCTGGCGGCCGGCTTCGACAAGAACGGCGTCGGCATCGACGGCCTGGCGATGCTCGGCTTCGACTACGTCGAGATCGGCACCATCACCGGCGAGCCCCAGCCGGGCAACCCGACGCCCCGGCTGTTCCGCCTGGTCGAGGACCGCGCGCTGATCAACCGGATGGGCTTCAACAACCAGGGCTCGGCCCGGGTCGCCGCGCGCCTCGCCGCCCGCCCGCACACCAGCTCCACCCCGGTGATCGGCGTCAACATCGGCAAGACCAAGGTGGTCGAGGAGGCCGACGCCGTCGCCGACTACGTCAAGTCCACCGAGCGGCTGGCCAAGTACGCCGACTACCTGGTCGTCAACGTCAGTTCGCCGAACACCCCCGGGCTGCGCAACCTCCAGGCCGTGGACCACCTGCGCCCGCTGCTCGCCGCCGTCCGCGAGGCCGCCGACCGCACCACCGCGCACCACGTCCCGCTGCTGGTCAAGATCGCCCCCGACCTGGCCGACGAGGACGTCGACGCGGTCGCCGACCTCGCCCTGGAACTGGGCCTGGACGGCATCATCGCCACCAACACCACGATCGGCCGCGAAGGCCTGCGCACCGACGCCGCCCGGGTCGAGGAGATCGGCATGGGCGGCCTGTCCGGCGCCCCGCTCAAGGCCCGCGCCCTGGAGGTGCTCCAGCGCCTGCGCGCCCGGACCGGGGGCCGGCTGACGCTGGTCTCGGTCGGCGGCGTCGAGACCGCCGAGGACGTCTGGCAGCGGATCGTCCACGGCGCGGACCTCGTCCAGGGCTACAGCGCCTTCATCTACGAGGGCCCGTTCTGGTGCCGCCGGATCCACCGGGGCCTCTCCGCCCGGATCCGGGCCGCGGGCTACCGCGACCTGGCCGCCGCCGTCGGCAGTGCCGTCGACGGCACCAAGGCCGCCTCCTGAACCTCCGTACGCCACGGCTCCGTACGACGCCCCGTGCGAGCCGTGTAGGACCCGCGCACGGCCTCCGTGCGGCCTCCCCACGACCTTCCGGAAGGACGACATGACCCTCGCCCCGTTCGGCGCCCGGCTGCGCCAGGCCCTCGACACCCGTGGCCAGCTCTGCGTCGGCATCGACCCGCACGCCTCCCTGCTCGCCGCCTGGGGGCTCGGCGACGACCTCGCCGGCCTGGAGACCTTCAGCCGCACCGTCGTCGAGGCGCTGGCCGACCGGGTGGCCGTGCTCAAGCCGCAGGCCGCCTTCTTCGAGCGCTTCGGCAGCAAGGGCGTCGCGGTGCTGGAGAAGTCCGTCGAGGAGGCCAGGGCGGCCGGCGCGCTGGTCCTGATGGACGCCAAGCGCGGCGACATCGGCTCCACCATGGCCGCCTACGCGGAGGCCTTCCTGTCGCCCGGCAGCCCGCTGTTCTCGGACGCCGTCACGGTCAGCCCGTACCTGGGTTTCGGCTCGCTGCGCCCGGCCCTCGACCTGGCCCGCGCGCAGGGCTGCGGGGTGTTCGCGCTGGCGCTCACCTCCAACCCGGAGGGCCACGAGGTGCAGCGGGCGGTCGGCGCGGACGGCGAGTCGGTCGCGGCCTCGGTGCTGCGGCAGCTGGCGGCGGAGAACGGCGACGCCGCCCCGCTGGGCTCCTTCGGCGCGGTCGTCGGCGCGACGCTCGCCGACGCGGGCGTGGAACTGGCCATCAACGGCCCGCTGCTGGCTCCCGGGATCGGCGCCCAGGGCGCGACGATGGCCGACCTGCCGCGGGTGTTCGGCGCCGCGGTGATCAACGTGGTGCCGAGCGTCAGCCGGGACGTGCTCAAGCACGGTCCGTCGGTGGCGGCCCTGCGCTCGGCGGCCGAGCGGTTCGTCGGCGAGTACGCGGACGCGGTGAAGTAGCAGACACGGTGAAGTAGCGGACGCGGTGAAGTAGCGGCGATCGCGGGCGCGAGCGCGTAGCGGGGCGATGACCCTGCGCAGTGTGCGCAGCCCGGCGAGGGTCCCCGGACCCCACCGAAGTTGACGTGAGCGCCGTCACATTGGCGGTGTCAAAGTTTCGCAATCGCGGTCATTTTGCCCTGGAAAGTCCTGGTCGGCCTTGGCTGACCAGGACTTTTCGTGTTCTTTTCCTGACGTGGCGCCGCAATCCGGGTAGTGTCCGGCGATAGGTCATCGGCGAGCCGCGAAACCCGTAGCTCCCGCAGGTCAAGGGCCCTGTGGTTCCCCTTGCGGACGGTGTCCTGGGATCCAAACCAGTCATAGCTCAATCCCTTCCTTCCACACCCTGAGGTGAACGGCGTGGCTCTTCCGCCCCTTACCCCTGAACAGCGCACCGCCGCGCTCGCCAAGGCCGCCGAGGCTCGCCGGGAGCGCGCCGAGGTCAAGAACCGGCTCAAGCACTCCGGCGCCTCCCTGCACGAGGTGATCAAGGCCGGAAAGGCCGAGAACGACGTCATCGGCAAGATGAAGGTCTCCGCACTGCTGGAGTCCCTTCCCGGCGTCGGCAAGGTCCGTGCCAAGCAGATCATGGAACGCCTCGGCATCAGCGAGAGCCGGCGCGTCCGCGGCCTCGGTACGAACCAGATCGCCTCCCTGGAGCGGGAGTTCGGCGGCGGTGCCGCCTGACCGTGCCCCGTGGTCCCGGGAGCGTCCGCGATCCGGGATAATCGGTGCATGAGTGAGCGTCCGCGGCTGACCGTGCTCTCCGGCCCTTCGGGGGTCGGCAAGAGCACGGTCGTCGCTCATATGAGGAAGCAGCACCCCGAGGTCTGGCTCTCGGTGTCGGCGACGACCCGGCACCCGAGGCCGGGCGAGCAGAACGGGGTCCAGTACCACTTCGTCGACAACGACGAGTTCGACAAGCTGATCGCCAACGGCGAGCTGCTGGAGTGGGCCGTCTTCGCCGGCAACCGCTACGGCACCCCGCGCTCGGCGGTGCTGGAGAAGCTGGAGCGCGGCGAGCCCGTCCTGCTGGAGATCGACCTCCAGGGCGCCCGCCAGGTGCGCGAGTCGATGCCCGAGGCGCAGCTGGTCTTCCTGGCCCCGCCGAGCTGGGACGAGCTGGTCCGACGGCTGACCGGTCGGGGCACGGAGTCGCAGGACGTGATCGCGAAGCGGCTGGAGGCGGCCAAGGTCGAGCTCGCGGCCGAGACCGAGTTCGACACGACCCTTGTCAACACCTCCGTCGAGCAGGTAGCGGCCGAACTGCTAGCCTTGCTCGGTGTAGCCTGACCTGTCTGTCTTTTCCACCCTTTCGGAAGGTTTTCGCGTGTCCTCTTCCATGACCGCGCCCGAGGGCATCATCAACCCGCCGATCGACGAGCTGCTTGAGGCCACCGACTCCAAGTACAGCCTCGTGATCTACGCCGCCAAGCGCGCGCGTCAGATCAACGCGTACTACTCCCAGCTCGGTGAGGGCCTGCTCGAGTACGTCGGCCCGCTGGTCGACACCCACGTGCACGAGAAGCCGCTGTCGATCGCGCTGCGCGAGATCAACGCGGGCATGCTGACCGCCGAGGCGATCGAAGCCGCCTGAGGCGGTGCTCCGAAGTTTCTTGTGGAAGGGCCCGGCGGAATCGTTTCCGCCGGGCCCTTCGGCATTCCCGGGGGCTGTGGGATCGACCACGGTGCGCGCGGCGGCTGAGGGGCCGTAGGGTGTGCACGTCCCAGGAGTGGAGGAGAGCGGGAGTATGAGCGCGACTTCGGACCGGAGCGGGTCGGCGGACGCGCCGCGCGTCGCCCTCGGCGTCAGCGGCGGCATCGCCGCCTACAAGGCGTGCGAGCTGCTCCGCCGGTTCACCGAGTCCGGCCACCAGGTCACCGTGGTGCCCACCGAGGCCGCGCTGCACTTCGTCGGCGAGGCCACCTGGGCCGCGCTCTCCGGCCGCCCGGCCGCCACCGAGACCTGGGAGCGCGTGCACGAGGTGCCGCACGTGCGGATCGGCCAGCAGGCCGACCTGGTCGTGGTCGCCCCCGCCACCGCCGACCTGATCGCCAAGGCCGCCCACGGCCTCGCCGACGACCTGCTCACCAACACCCTGCTCACCGCCCGCTGTCCGGTCGTCCTGGCGCCCGCCATGCACACCGAGATGTGGGAGCACCCCGCCACCCGGGACAACGTCGCCACGCTGCGCCGCCGCGGCGTGATCGTGCTGGAGCCGGCCGTCGGGCGGCTCACCGGCAAGGACACCGGCAAGGGGCGGCTGCCCGAGCCGTCCGCGATCTTCGACGCCTGCCGGGCCGTGCTGCGCCGGGGCGGGGCCGCCCCGACCGACCTGGCGGGCCGGCACGTGGTGGTCTCGGCCGGCGGCACCCGCGAGCCGCTGGACCCGGTGCGGTTCCTGGGCAACCGCTCCTCCGGCAAGCAGGGCTACGCGCTCGCCGTGACGGCCGCGGCCCGTGGGGCGCGCGTGACGTTGGTCTCGGCCAACGCGGAGCTCGCCGACCCGGCCGGCGTCGACGTGGTGCACGTCTCTACCGCGCTGGAGCTGCGCGAGGCGGCGCTGAAGGCGGCGGCGTCGGCCGACGCCGTGGTCATGGCCGCGGCCGTGGCGGACTTCCGGCCCGCCGAGTACGCCAGCGGCAAGATCAAGAAGGTCGAGGGGGTCGAGCCGGCGCCGGTCGCCCTCGTCCGCAACCCCGACGTCCTGGCCGAGCTGGCGGCGCACCGCGCCCGTTCGGGCCAACTCGTGGTGGGTTTCGCGGCGGAGACCGACGACGTGCTCGCCAACGGCCGCGCCAAGCTCGCCCGCAAGGGCTGCGACCTGCTGGTCGTCAACGAGGTGGGCAACGGCAAGGCCTTCGGGACGGACGTCAACGAGGCCGTGGTGCTGGGCTCGGACGGCAGTGAGACGGCCGTTCCGGTGGGTCCGAAGGAGGCGTTGGCGGACGTGGTCTGGGACCTGGTCGTCAAGCGGCTGGAAACGGTCGGCGACTGATCAAGCCCTGCTGGAGATCGGTCGAGATTTCCGGAAGCGGGTGACGTTCGGCGGAGGCATCCCGTTAGACTCCAGGAATCAAGTCTTTCCGGATGTCCCCGGTTCGCCGGGGGCCTTCAGTCAGCAGCCGCTGCAACCCCAGGGAGCGCTGTGTCTCGCCGCCTGTTCACCTCGGAGTCCGTCACCGAGGGACACCCCGACAAGATCGCTGACCAGATCAGCGACACCATCCTTGACGCTCTCCTGCGAGAGGACCCGACCTCCCGGGTCGCCGTGGAGACGCTCATCACCACCGGCCAGGTGCACGTGGCCGGCGAGGTGACCACCAAGGCGTACGCGCCGATCGCCCAGCTCGTCCGGGACAAGATCCTGGAGATCGGCTACGACAGCTCCAAGAAGGGCTTCGACGGCGCCTCCTGCGGCGTGTCGGTGTCCATCGGCGCGCAGTCGCCCGACATCGCTCAGGGCGTCGACACCGCGTACGAGGCTCGGGTCGAGGGCGACGAGGACGACCTGGAC
Source organism: Kitasatospora sp. NPDC058478 (assembly GCF_042720345.1). Taxonomy (NCBI): domain Bacteria; kingdom Bacillati; phylum Actinomycetota; class Actinomycetes; order Kitasatosporales; family Streptomycetaceae; genus Kitasatospora; species Kitasatospora sp. NPDC058478. Next base: position 25,387 of record NZ_JBHXML010000091.1, read on the forward strand.
AAGCAGGGCGCCGGCGACCAGGGCCTGATGTTCGGCTACGCGTCCGACGAGACGCCCGAGCTGATGCCGCTGCCGATCACCATCGCGCACCGCCTCTCGCGCCGCCTGACCGAGGTCCGCAAGAACGGGACCATCCCGTACCTGCGCCCCGACGGCAAGACCCAGGTCACCATCGAGTACGACGGCGACAAGGCCGTCCGTCTCGACACCGTGGTGGTCTCCACCCAGCACGCCAGTGACATCGACCTGGAGTCGCTGCTCACCCCGGACATCCGCGAGTTCGTGGTCGAGCCCGAGCTGAAGGCGCTCGCCGACCAGGGCATCAAGCTGGTCACCGAGGGCTACCGCCTGCTGGTGAACCCGACCGGCCGCTTCGAGATCGGCGGCCCGATGGGCGACGCCGGCCTCACCGGCCGCAAGATCATCATCGACACCTACGGCGGCATGGCCCGCCACGGTGGCGGCGCCTTCTCCGGCAAGGACCCGTCCAAGGTCGACCGCTCGGCCGCGTACGCGATGCGCTGGGTGGCGAAGAACATCGTCGCCGCCGGCCTCGCCCGCCGCGCCGAGGTGCAGGTCGCGTACGCGATCGGCAAGGCCGAGCCCGTGGGCCTGTTCGTCGAGACCTTCGGCACCGAGACCGTGCCGGTGCTGTCCATCCAGAAGGCCGTCACCGACGTCTTCGACCTGCGCCCGGCCGCGATCATCCGCGACCTGGACCTGCTGCGCCCGATCTACTCCCAGACCGCGGCGTACGGCCACTTCGGCCGTGAGCTGCCCGACTTCACCTGGGAGCGCACCGACCGGGTGGAGCAGCTGAAGGCGGCCGTGAAGGACTGAACGGCCTGATCGTCCGGAAGCGGCGCCTACCCCCGGGCGGGGTGGGCGCCGCTTCTGTGCGTTCTGTCGGTGTGACCTGGTAGTACTGGGAGCGATGAGCAGCACAGGGGAGACGGAGAACACGGAGAACGGGGCCGAGCCGGAGCAGCTGGCGTTCATCCGGGAGACGGTCAAGCGGGCCAAGCCCCGGACGTGGCGCGGCGCCAAGCGGGCCGAGCACCTGCCGGTGGCCCGGGTCGTGGTGGACAAGGGCGTGCTCACCATCGACAAGTTCTTCGACTACGAGGTGCCGGCCGCGATGGCCGAGGAGGCCCGCCCGGGCGCCCGGGTGCGGGTGCGCTTCGGCGCGCGCGTGGTGAAGGGCCAGCGCGAGGGCGGGGAACTGCACGACGGGTTCATCGTCGCCCGGCTGGAGAAGAGCGACTTCCCCGGCCCGCTCGCCCCGCTCGCCCAGGTGCTCTCGCCCGAGCCCGTGCTCACCCCCCAGCTGCTCCGGCTCTGCCGGACCGTCGCCGACCGCTACGCCGGCACCCTCGCCGACGTCCTCCAACTGGCCGTCCCGCCCCGGCACGCCAAGGCCGAGGCCGAGCCCTCGCCGCCGGCGCTCCCGCGCCCCCCGGCCCCCGCCCCCGGGGGCTGGCAGCGCTACCCGGCCGGGCCCGACTTCCTCGCCGCGCTGGCCGACGGCGGCGCGCCGCGCGCCGTCTGGGCGGCGCTGCCCGGCCCCGGCTGGCCGTACGAGATCGCGCGCGCCGTCGCCGCCACGCTGGCGGGCGGGCGCGGCGCGCTCGTCGTGCTGCCCGAGGGGCGGTCGGTGGCCCGGGTCGACCAGGCGCTCACCGAACTGCTCGGCGCGGGCCGGCACGTGGCCCTGGAGGCCGACCTCGGCCCGCGCGAGCGCTACCGGCGCTGGCTGGCGGTGAGCCGCGGCTCGGTGCACGCCGTGATCGGCACCCGCGCCACCATGTTCGCGCCGGTGCGCGACCTCGGGCTGGTCGTCGTCTGGTCCGACGGCGACAACAGCCACAGCGACCCGCGCGCCCCGCACCCGCACGTGCGCGAGGTCGCGCTGCTGCGCGCCGCCGAAGAGGGCGCGGCCGTGCTGCTCGGCGGCCACGCCGTCACGGTGGAGGGCGCGCAGCTGGTCAGCACCGGGTGGGCCCGCCCGCTGACCGCCGACCGGGAGACCGTGCGCCGGATCGCGCCGCGGGTGCGGACCGTCACCGACCAGGACCAGCACCGCGACGGCGCCGCCCAGTCCGCCCGGCTGCCCTCGGTGGCCTGGGAGGCCGCCCGGGAGTCACTGGCCGCCGGACACCCGGTGCTCATCCAGGTGCCCCGGCGCGGCTACGTGCCCCGGCTGTCCTGCGCGCGCTGCCGCACCCCCGCCCGGTGCCGGCGGTGCGAGGGCCCGCTGGAGGCGCCCGCGGCCGACGCCGCGCTGAACTGCGGCTGGTGCGGGGAGGCGGAGACGGACTGGCACTGCCCCGAGTGCGGCTCGTTCCGGCTGCGCGCCCAAGTGGTCGGCGCCCGGCGCACGGCGGAGGAACTGGGCAAGGCGTTCCCGCGCATCCCGGTGCGCACCTCCGGACGGGACGCGGTGCTGGCCACCGTCCCGGACGAGCCGTCGCTGGTGATCTCCACGCCCGGCGCGGAGCCGGTGGTGGACGGTGGCACCGGGTACGGGGCCGCGCTGCTGCTGGACGGCTGGGCGCTGCTCGGCCGGCCCGACCTGCGGGCCGGGGAGGAGACGCTGCGGCTCTGGCTGGCGGCCGCCGCGCTGGTCCGGTCCGCCGAGGAGGGCGGCTCGGTGGTCGTGGTCGCCGAGCCGTCGGCGCGGCCGGTGCAGGCCCTGGTCCGCTGGGACCCGCTGGGCCACGCCGGGCTGGAACGCGACGAGCGGGCGCAGCTGCACTTCCCGCCGGTGTCGCGGATGGCGTCGGTCAGCGGCAGCCCGGCGGCCGTGGCCGACCTGCTGGGGCTGATCCGGCTGCCCTCGGAGGCGGACGTGCTCGGGCCGGTACCGGCCCCGGCCCTGCGCGGGGAGGAACAAGAACGCGCGCTGCTGCGGGTGCCGCCCGGGCAGGGGGCGGCGCTGGCGGCCGCCCTCAAGGCGGCGCAGATCGCGCGGATCGCGCTGCGGACGCCGGAGGCGGTCCGGGTGCGGGTGGATCCGACCGACATCGGGTGAGGCCGGCGGGGGCGGGGTGAGTGGCCACCCCGCCCCGGATGGCGCTGGTCGGACGGCGGCGTCAGCCGCGCAGCGGGATGCCGGTGCGGTCGATCGGGGTGCGGTCGATCGGAGTGCGGTCGATCGGGGTGCGCTCGGGGGTGGTGCGGTCGACCGGGGGGCGGTCGAGGGGGCCGCGTTCCAGCGCGGTGCGGTCGAGGGCGTTGCGGTCGAGGCTGCTGCGGTCCAGGCCGCCCTGGCGGGCCGCCGGGACGGTCGCCGCCAGCCCGCCGGACGGCACGGCGGGCAGCTCCTCCGAGCGGTCCGGGCGGCCCTGGCCCGGGACGGCACCGCTGGCGGCGAGGAGTTCGCTGGTCGGGCGGCGCATCCCGTACCGGCGGTGCACGGCCTGCTTGGTGACCCCGAGGGCCGAGCCCACCGAGTCCCAGGAGAAGCCCAGCGCCCGGTCGAACTCGACCGCCGCCGCGACCAGGGTCTCCACGCTCTCCCTCAGCTCCTGCGCCAGGCGCACGGTCGGCGCGGGCGCCCGTCCGTACACCACGAAGCCGGCCGACGTGCTGGGCCGGCGCGGACGGTAGACGTTGCCCAACTGGGCGGTGAGCGTCCGCAGCGCGTCGACCTGCCGCCTCACCCGCTCGATGTCCCGCACCAGCAGGTGCAGGCTTGCCCGCGCCCGGGCGTCGTGGTTGATCTGCTCGGCCATGGCCTACGTGCCACCTTCCGTACGGTTCAGCTCGGCCGGGGCGCGGTGTCCCGTGCGCCCGGCCCCGGTCAATCTCACTTGACCAACGCCGAAGCGGGGGCCGGGGTAACGCCGCCGGGCAGACTCGGGATATGCCAGAAGCCGGTGCCGGGGTGGGGGAGGGGCGTTCGGGGCCGCGCGAAGGGTGGTGCGAGGGGCTGCGCGAGGGGCGGTGTGAGGGCATGGGCGGCGGGCCGGGTGCGTTGCATAGACTTGCCGGGAACCCGTAGTTGCCCGCAGCCCAGCACCCTCGACGGACAGGAGCCCGTACCCCGTGGCGATCCAGCCGATCCGGCTCTTCGGAGACCCCGTCCTGCGGGCCACCGCCCAGCCGGTGACCACGTTCGACAAGGAACTGCGCACCCTGGTCGGCGACCTCACCGAAACCATGCTCAACGCTCCTGGTGCAGGCCTCGCCGCGCCCCAACTCGGCGTCTCCCTGCGGGTGTTCACCTATCACGTGGACGGTGTCGCCGGGCACCTGATCAACCCGGACCTGTCGCTGACCGAGGAGGAGCAGGACGGCCCCGAGGGCTGCCTCTCGCTGCCCGGCCTGCGCTACGACACCAAGCGCGCCTACGGCGTGGTCGCCAAGGGCTTCACCATGTACGGCGATCCGGTCACCCTGGAGGGCACCCGGCTGCTCGCCCGTTGCATCCAGCACGAGACCGACCACCTCGACGGCATCATCTTCATCGACCGGCTCGACCGCGAGCAGCGCAAGGCCGCGCTGAAGGCGATCCGCGACACCGACTGGGGCGGCGCGCCCGCGCCGGTCGTCAAGGTCTCCCCGCACAGCACGTTCGGCGCCGCGCGCTGAACCCTCTGACGCCGAACCCTCTGACGCCGAACCCTCTGGCGCCGAACCCTCTGATCTCCAACGTCTTCTTGCAGAAAGGCACTTGATGCGTCTCGTCTTCGCCGGCACCCCCGAGGTCGCCGTTCCCGCCCTGGACGCCCTGCTCGCCTCCGACCGGCACGAGGTCGTCGCGGTGGTCACCCGCCCCGACGCCCCCGCCGGGCGAGGGCGCAAGCTGGTCGCCAGCCCCGTCGCCCAGCGCGCCGAGGAGGCCGGGATCGAGGTCCTCAAGCCGGCGAAGCCCAGCGACCCGGAGTTCGTCGCCCGGCTCACCGAACTCGCCCCCGACTGCTGCCCGGTGGTCGCCTACGGCGCGCTGCTGCGTCCCGGCACGCTGGAGATCCCCAAGCGCGGCTGGGTCAACCTGCACTTCTCGCTGCTGCCCGCCTGGCGCGGCGCGGCCCCCGTCCAGCACGCGGTGCTGGCCGGCGACGAGGTCACCGGCGCGGCCACCTTCCTGATCGAGCAGGGCCTGGACTCCGGCCCGGTCTACGGCGTGATCACCGAGGAGATCCGCCCGACCGACACCAGCGGCGAACTGCTCACCCGCCTCTCGGTGTCCGGCGCGCGACTGCTCACCGCCACCATGGACGGCATCGAGGACGGCTCCCTGCACGCCCTCCCGCAGCCGGCCGAGGGCGTCACGCTCGCCCCGAAGATCACCGTCGAGGACGCGCGCATCGAGTGGAGCCACCCCGCCCTGCGGATCGACCGTGTGGTGCGCGGCTGCGCCCCGGCGCCCGGCGCCTGGACGGAGTTCCGCGGCGAGCGGCTGAAGATCACCGGGCCGGTGAAGCTGCTGACCGACTCGTCCGCCCTGGCGCCCGGGGAGCTGGCCGTGGTCGGCAAGAACAGCGTGCGGGTCGGGACGGGCAGCCACGAGGTCGAACTCGGGGAGGTCCGCCCGCAGGGGAAGAAGGAGATGCGGGCGGCGGACTGGGCGCGCGGGGCGCGGCTGGAGTCTGGGGAGCGCTTCGGCTCAGAGGGCTGAGGCTCAGGTTTAGCGTTACTGTTCGTCTGATAACCACTGATAATCGTCTGATAGCCACCGATAACCACCGCAGCACCTTGAGGCACCCTGTGACCACCCCCAGCGCCCAGCGCGCCCCCCGCCCGCACCGCCGCCCGAAGAAGGACCCGGCCCGGATCGTCGCGTTCCGCGCGCTGCGCGCCGTCGACGAGCGCGACGCGTACGCCAACCTGATCCTGCCGTCGCTGCTCCGCGAAGCCGAGCAGAAGGGCATGGACCGGCGCGACGCCGCCCTCGCCACCGAGCTCGTCTACGGGACCCTGCGCCTGCAGGGCACCTACGACGCGATCATCGCCGCCTGCATCGACCGGCCGCTCAGCAAGGTCGACCCGCCGGTCCTGGACGTGCTCTCGCTCGGCGCCCACCAGCTGCTCACCACCCGCATCCCCAGCCACGCGGCGGTCTCGGCCACCGTCGAGCTGGCCCGGGTGGTGCTCGGCGACGGCAAGGCCAAGTTCGTCAACGCCGTCCTGCGCCGGATCAGCGCCCACGACCTGGACGCCTGGATCGAGAAGGTCGCCCCGCCGTACGAGAAGGACGCCGAGGACCACCTCGCCGTCGTCCACTCGCACCCGCGCTGGGTCGTCTCCGCGCTCTGGGACTCGCTCGGCCGCTGGCAGCCCGACGCTTCCGGGCGCAGCGCCCTGGAGGACCTGCTGCGTGCCGACAACGAGCGGCCCGAGGTGACCCTCGTCGCCCGCCCCGGCCGGGTCGACGTCGGCGAACTCGCCGACGCGCTGCCCGAGGCCGAGCCCGGCCGCTGGTCCCCGTTCGCGCTGCGGCTCGCCGAAGGCGGCGACCCGGGCTCGTTGGAGGCCGTCCGGGACAACCGGGCGGGCGTCCAGGACGAAGGCAGCCAGCTGGTCGCCCTCGCCCTGGCCAACGCCCCGCTGGACGGCCCGGACCGGCTCTGGCTGGACGGCTGCGCCGGCCCCGGCGGCAAGGCCGCGCTGCTCGCGGCGCTGGCCGCCGAACGCGGCGCCGGGCTGGTCGCGAGCGAGAAGCAGCCGCACCGCGCGCGGCTGGTCGCCCGGGCGCTGGAGGGCAACCCCGGCCCGTACACGGTGATCACCGCGGACGGCACCCGCCCGGCCTGGCGCTCCGGCGGCTTCGACCGGGTGCTGGTCGACGTGCCGTGCTCCGGCCTGGGCGCCCTGCGCCGCCGCCCCGAGGCGCGCTGGCGCCGCCGCCCCGCCGACGTCGCGGCCTTCGGCCCGCTCCAGCGGGACCTGCTGCGCTCGGCGATCGACGCCACCCGGGTCGGCGGGGTGGTCGGGTACGCGACCTGCTCGCCGCACCTCGCGGAGACCCGGGCCGTCGTGGACGACGTGCTGCGGGCCGAGGGCGGCCGGGTCGAGTGGATCGACGCGCGCCCGCTGCTGCCCGGCGTCCCCGCGCTCGGGGACGGGCCGGACGTGCAGCTCTGGCCGCACCTGCACGGGACGGACGCGATGTACCTGGCGCTGCTGCGGCGGACGGCGTGATCCGCTGATCCCGTGATCCCGTGACCTGGTGGGGGGACTGGGGAGAGCGGTGCGCTCAGCCGGGTGAGGGGGGCTGCGGCCGGGCGGGCGGGGGGCCGGGGAGGTCGGTGAGGAGGGCGTGGGCCTGGGCGCGGAGGCGGTCGACCGGGGGGTCCTCGCAGATCACCTCCAGGCCGAGCCCGCTCGCCTGCCCCCGGTGGTAGTACGACTGGTAGGCGAGGTAGGGGCGGTGGCCGTCGGTGGGGTCCAGCCCGACGGCGAGCGTCGCGAAGTGGGTGCGCTCGTTCTCGGTGCGCTCGAACTCCGTCCGGGAGAGCCGCCATTCGAACTCGTACGGCTCCGGATCGGACGGCAGGTCCAGCAGCGCCTGGGCGAGCCGGCGGACGTCCTCCGGCCCGGCGAACGGGAGCGACTCGGACCAGCGGGGCGCGGCGGCGAGCAGCTCCCAGCCGCCGCCGTTGCGGCTGACGGACAGTGCCCACTCGCCGTCCTGGTCGTGCCAGTGGCAGCTGAGGATCGGATCCATGGTGGTCAACCTCCTTGTGAGGCTTGGCCGTTCGGCTCTCCCCATCGTGGCACACCGGACCGCCGAAGGGAGCCGGGCGGGGCGGCCGGCGGGGGCGCGTGGGGATTTCGGGCCGGGGGTGGTCAGTCGGTGGCCGGGTCCGGCGCGGGGTGCCAGGGGCGGTCGGCGCGGGTCGGGCGGGCTGCGGCGGTGAGGCGCAGGGCGTACACCTCGCGGTCGGTGGCCGGGTGCGGGACGGGGCCGAGGTAGTCGTGGCCGGTCAGGTGGCACCAGGCGGGAAGGTCGAGGGGGGCGGCGGGGTCGGTGGTGTGGATGTGCACCACCGCGCCGGCCGGCAGGTCGGCGATCCGGGCGCGCAGGCGCAGCAGCAGTTGGACGCAGAGCAGGCCGGTGCCGTCGACGGTCAGGTCGGGGGCGGGCTCCTGGCCGGGCTGCTGCCCGGGGGTGTGGGTCATGGGGTTGCTGCCCTTCGCGGTGGTGCGGCGGTGCCGGGGTGCAGGGCTCAGCCTAGGCGCCGGGCCGGGGCGAGGCGCTGATGGCCCTCGCCCTGGACCCGGAGAGCGGCACCCGTTGCCGTCCGGGACGGTGCGGTACGCGGCGCCGTTCGGGATCTAGCAGTTTCGTAGTTCGGCAGTCCAGCAGTCCGTTGGTCCGTTAGTCGCGGGCTGTGGCCGCCCCCGGCCGCTGGTCGGGGGCGGTACCGCCGAGGCGGGTGAGCAGGACGGCGAGGCGGTCGAGGTCGTCGGGGCTCCACTGGTCGGCGGCGAAGAGCTCGGCCGCGACCTTCCGGGCCGTGTACAGCATCTCGGCGAGTCGTTCGCGGCCGGTCGGCGTCAGGGCCGCGTAGGCGACCCGGGCGTCGCGGGCCGCCGCCTCCCGGCTCACCAGGCCGATCCGCTCCAGCGGCGCCAGTCCGCGGGTGACGCCCGAGGCGGTGACGCCGAGGGCCTCGGCGAGGTCGACCCGGCGCATCCGGCCGCCGGGGGCGTGACCGAGGTGGAGCAGCAGGGTGAAGTCGGACAGGCTCACGCCGTGCAGGCGGCTGAGGCCCGCGTCGAAGCGCTTGGCCACGGCGGCCTGGGCGCGGACCAGCCGCAGGGCGGTGTCCAGCGGGTCGGGCCGGGTGCCCGGGTGCGGGTCGGTCTGAGGGTTGGCCTGCGGGTCGGCCGGTGGGTTCGTGTGCGGGTTGGCGTGCGGGTCTGTCATTGCTACCTCCTTGACTACTCAAGCATACCGGTGCGGTGAGCCGTCAAGGAGGTAGCGGGAGGGGGAGGGGGCTAGCCGGCGTTGGCGGCGCGGCGCTGCCGCTTGCCGAGCGGTGCCTGCGAGAGGTCCTCGGCCTGGGAGCGCAGGTTCTTGTAGCCGTAGCCGCGCTCGGCCAGCCAGGCCCGCGCCGCCTGCTCGGCCCGCTCGGCGGCCGCCAGGATGTCCTCCTCCGCCTCGCCCGAGTCGAGGAAGCGGAAGGTGAAGGCGGCCCGCGCGCCGAGGTCGTAGCTGAGGTGTCCCTCGCGGGTGAAGGCCGCGCGCAGCACGTCGTGTTCGGGCGCGCGGGCGAGGAGTTCGGCGTGCTGCTCGGCACTGAGGCCGTCGAAGACGCCGCGCACCATGATGCGGAAGGTTCGAGTGGTCATCCCCCGACCATAGGCAAGGCGGGCGGTCGACCGCCAACCCGATTTCGTGCCGCTGGTCGGGTCTCGCTGGTCGACAGTTCCCGGGCGGACCTAGGCGCAATGCCAGTGACTTTGGTGTGTCTGTCTCGTTGGTTGTGGTGTGGCGAGGGTGGGGCAGGTCAAGTCGTGTGCGGGTGAGCGGTTGTCGGATC